>NZ_JAYSJZ010000045.1:0-112422 GCF_043726815.1 Lacisediminihabitans sp. | reverse complement strand
GGCCGCCCCGCGCGGCCAGACCGGCATCGCGGCCGCCCTCACCAACACCACCAAGACGATCGGCGGCTCGTTCGCCTCCGCAGTCTTCGGCATCGTGCTGGCCGCCGGGGTGCTCACGGCCGTGGGATCCACGGCGTCGAGCCTCGCCGGCTACATGACGGTGTGGGTGATCTGCGGGGTGGGAGCGCTCGTCGCGGCGGTGCTGCTGTTCTTCGTGCCGAAGCTCGCCTTCGCGGACACGATCGACGATGAGACGGGTGCCGCGGCGACCGGCCTGGCCGAACCGACGGCCTCGCGACCTCCCGTCTCGTAGGTCGGTCGTTTCGCGAGGGCCGCGCGGTGAGTGAGACTGTCAGCATGGATCTGAGGGAACTCGCCGTCGAGGCCGCCAACTACCTGGAGCCGTTGCGCTCAATTCGCCGCGACATCCATCGCCGGCCGGAACTCGGGCTCGACGTGCCGCAGACCCTCGCCAGGGTGCTCGCGTCGATCAGTGACCTCGGGCTCGAGACCCACCAGTCCACGAGCATCTCCTCCGCGGTCGTGCGCATCGTCGGCGACCTGCCAGGGCCCACGGTGGTGCTTCGCGCCGACCTGGACGCGCTCGCCCTCACCGAGGATTCCGGCGAGGAGTTCTCCTCGGAGATCCCCGGCAGGATGCACGCCTGCGGCCACGACCTGCACGGCGCGATCGGGGTGGGCGCCATCCATCTGCTGGCGACCCACCGGGACCGGCTCGCCGGCGAGGTGCTGTTCCTCTTCCAGCCGGGCGAGGAGGGAGACAACGGCGCTGACCGCATGCTCGAGGAGGGCGCGCTCGACCTGGCGCACGGCGAACTCGTCGGCGCCTACGCCGTGCACGTGACCACCGCGGCGCCGAGCGGACTCGTCTCCACCCGTCCCGGCCCCCTGATGGCCGGATCGGCGACTCTCGACGTGACCCTGCGGGGGGCCGGCGGCCACGGCTCGGCCCCGCACCTGGCGCTCGACCCGAACCAGGCGCTCGCCGAGATCGTGACGGGCCTGCAGACGATGGTCACCCGCCGGTTCAACGCCTTCGATCCGGTGATCATCACCGTCGGCTGGATCCGCGGCGGCGAGGAGGGCACCAACAACGTCATCCCGAGCACCTCGTCGTTCGGCGCGACGGTGCGCACGTTCTCACTCGAGAGCCTCGCCAACGTCGAGCGGTTCAGCCGCGAACTCGTGCAGGGAATCGCCACGGCCCACGGCCTCACCGCCGACGTCGAGTTCCTGTCGGTGACGGAACCGGTGGTCAACTCCCCGGAACACGCGGCGCTCGCCGAGCGCGTGGCCGTGGAGATGTTCGGCGCCGACGGCTATCGCGAGATGCCGACCCCGATCGGCGGCGCGGAGGACTTCGCCGCCATCCTGGGGGCCGTGCCCGGGGCCTTCGTGTTCGTGGGGGCGTGCCCGCCCGAGCTCGATCCGGCCACCGCTCCGTACAACCACTCGAACCTGGCCAGGTTCGACGACAGCGTGCTGCCGGCCGCCGCCGCGTACCTGGCCGGGCTCGCGTTCGCCCGGCTCGACGAGGTCGCCGCTCGCCCCTGACCGCCGGGGCTAGTGGCCCTTCGGACGCAGCTCGCCCCTGATCACCTTGTGGGGCGCCGCCTGCGCGACCGGCTTGATGGTCACCAGGTCGAGGTTCACGTGGCCGGGCAGCTCGATCGAGTGGACGATCGCCTCGGCGATGTCCTCCGCGTGGAGCGGGTTGGGCACGTTCTCGTAGACCGAGTCGGCTCGCGCCCGGTCGCCGCCGAAACGAACCAGCGAGAACTCGTCGGTCTTGACCATCCCGGGCGCGATCTCGAGCACGCGGATCGGCTCGCCGGCGAGCTCGAGCCGAAGCACCGCGACGAGCGCGTGGGCCGCGAACTTGGAGGCGTTGTATCCCCCGCCGCCCTCGTAGGCCACATGGCCGGCGATGGAGGTGACGGTGAGGATGTCGGCGTGGCCGTCGGCGGCCGCCGCGGCCCTCAGCAGGGGAAGCAGCGCACTCGTGACGCGCTTGACGGCGACGACGTTGACGTCGAACATCCGCGCCCAGTCCTCCGCCTCGCTCGCCTCGACCGAGGCCATGCCGAAGGCGCCGCCGGCGTTGTTGACGAGGGCGTGAACCGGTCCGAGGCCGGCGAGATGGTCGCGCAGCGCGTCGACCTGGGCCTGGTCCGTCACGTCGGCGGTGAAGATGTCGCAGCCGGTCTCGGCCGCCAGTTGCTCGAGCCGGTCCGTGCGCCGGGCCACCCCCAGCACGCTCCAGCCGCGTTCCCGGAACAGCCGAACGGTCGCGGCCCCGATGCCCGAACTCGCCCCGGTCACCACTACACGTCGCTCGGCCACATCCACTCCCTCAGGTCGGTTGGTCTCAACCGTAGCGCGGCTAGGGTTGTCGGGTGACGACCGCCCCGATTGCCGCGACGCACGGGACGAACCCGACTCCGAAACGCCGCGTGCCGCTCTGGGACAACGCGCGTTTCCTCTGCGTGACCCTCGTGGTGATCGGCCACGGCGTGCAACGCCTCACCGAGGACTCCAACAACGCCCTGGCCGTCTACCTGTTCATCTACGCGTTCCACATGCCGGCCTTCGCGATGATCAGCGGCTACTTCTCCAAGGCGAGCCCGCCCACCTCGAGGCAGATGAAGAAGGTGTTCACCGACATCCTGCTGCCCTACCTGATCATGCAGACGGTCTGGAGCGTCGTGCAGTTTCTCGTCGAGGGTTCGACCAACGCCAACCCGACAACCCCGCACTGGACCCTCTGGTTCCTGCTCGCGCTCGGCATCTTCCGGCTCGTGCTGCCGTACCTCGCGATCCTGCGCTTCCCCCTGCTCTGGAGCGTGCTGCTCTCCGTCGGAGTGGGGTACATCAACAACGTGGACAGCACGTTCTCCCTCTCCCGCGCGATCGGAATCCTGCCGTTCTTCGTTCTCGGCTGGCAGGTGCGGCAGTGGAAGCTCGTGGACAAGTGGCGGGTTGTCGACCGGCAGACCTGGTGGATCCGCGGGGCGGCGATCGGCGTGTTCCTCGCGTGGGGCGCGGCCGTCGTCGTCCCGATCGCCTGGTGGAGGTCCATCGACCCGCACTGGTTCTTCTACGACGACTCGTACGACGGCCTCGGCCGGGGCGAGTGGTGGGCCGGCTTCGTGCGCCTCGGATTCATCGCGCTCGCCGCCCTGTTGAGCGCCGCGTTCTTCGTGCTCGTGCCGCGCTCCGACACCTGGATCACGGGCTTCGGGCAGGCCACGATGTACGTCTACCTGCTGCACAGCTTCATCCTCTACCCGCTGCGGGAGACGGGCGTGCTCACGGGCGACCACTCGTCGGCGGTATGGCTCGTCTCGATAATCCTGGCGAGCATCGGCATCTCCATCGCCCTCTCCAGCACGCTCAGCCAGCGCATCTTCCGGCCGATCATCGAGCCGAAGCCGCGCTGGCTGTTCATCGAGGTCGACGAGAAACGCGGCGGTGAGTCGCGCACCGACCCCACCGGGTCCCGGCGCAGTCGGTAGCGACTACTCGGCGAACCCGCGGTTGACCCGCCTCGGCAGGGCGAACACGAGGAAGAACGCGACGAGGGCGAAGAGCGCGCTCAACGCGATCGCCGAGGCGGCGCTGGTGGTGAACCCGATCGCCACGTTCTGGGCCACGGCATCCTTGATCTCGGCGGCGCTCGGACGACCGGTGAAGGTGGGCTTCTCGATCACGAGGGTGCCGAAGAAGACACTGCCGATCACCGCGATCCCGATCGCGCTGCCGAGGCGCTGCATCGTGCCGATCACTCCGCTCGCGGCGCCGGCCTCCTGCGGGTCGACCGTCGCCACGATGAACTGCGCGTTCGGCGCAATGAACAGGCCGCTGCCGACCCCGGCGACGAGGAGCGGCAGCAGCAGCGCCCAGTTGGTGAGATCGGCGGCCGGAACGGCGATCAGGATGATCCACACCGCGGCGAGACCGACGGTCAGCATGCCGACCCCGATCACCAGCACCGTGCGGCCGAGCCGCGCCGCGAGGCGATTACTCTGCGAGGCGCCGACGATGCTGCCGATCGCGAACGGGATGGAGACGAGGCCGGACTCGAGGGCCGTGTGCCCGAGGCAAAACTGCCAGAGGATCGAGATGGAGAAGAAGATGCTGGTGAAGGCCGCGAAGTAGACGAGGGCGAGGATGGTGCCTCCCGTGAACGCCGCGTGGCTGTAGAGGTGGGGCGGCACGAGCGGGCTCTTGCCCCGCCTCGTGTAGAAGATCTCCCACACCGCGAAGAGCACGATCAGCGCCACTCCGCTCGCGAGGGAGATGAAGGTCCAGGGCTTCCAGCCCACCGTCTGCCCCTCGATGAGCGGCACGAGGATGGCGACCAGGCCGCCGGCGAGAAGCACCAGGCCGATCCAGTCGACCCCGCCGAAGCTCTTGGTGCTCGCCGCTCCCCGCGGCAGCAGGAACACGGCCGCGACGAGGGCGATGATGCCGATCGGCACGTTCACGTCGAAGACGTAGCGCCAGCCCTCCTTCTCGCCGAAGGCCTGGATGAGCAGGCCACCGACGATCGGGCCGAGGGCCGAGGAGACACCGATGACCGCGCCCATGATGGCGAAGGCCTTGCCACGGGCGCGGGGCGGGAAGAGCAACTGGATGAAGGCCGTCACGGCCGGAAGGTAGATTCCGCCGGCGAGGCCCTGGATCACCCGGGCGACGACGAGTTGGGTGCTGTCCTGCGCGAGACCGCAGGCGAGGCTCGCGGCGGTGAAGAGCACGAGGCCGGTGAAGAAGATCCACTTGTGACCGAACCGGTCGCCGAGGCGTCCGGACGGGATGAGCACGAGTCCGAAGGCGAGGGCGTACCCGGAGATGATCCAGGAGAGGGTCGCCTCGTTCGCGTCCAGGCTGGTGCGGATGGTCGGCAGGGCCACGTTCACGATCGTGGCGTCCAGCAGGGACATGAACATCCCGATCAGCAGCACACTGAGGGCCTGCCAGGCTCGGCGGGGGGCGACGGCCAGGGCGGGAGCCCCGACTGCGGTGGTCTCACTCATGAGGGGCGTCCTTTCGGGACAGTTCGTCCGCGATGATGTCGGGTAGTGCTGCGAGGAGTTGTTCGTGCCAGGCGATCTCGCCACGCCAGCGGGAGAGCTGATGCCGCATCGACCAGGTTTCGGCGAGGGTGAGGTACTGCTTGATGGACTCGAGGTGGGCCTCGTTCGCCTCGGCGGTGGCGCGCAGGCGACCGAGGCGTTCTTCGATCAGCGCCGGCAGCCGGTCGAGCCGGTCCGGGTCGAGCCGCGCGAGGGCGAGATCGAGCGGGTCGGGTTTGATCACGATCTCGGTGAGCCCGTGCAACCGCAGCTGGTCGAGCGCCCGCACGCCGTCGACCGTGATGCGGTAGACCTGCCGCTCCGGGTAGTTGCCCTGCTTCTCCACCCGCTCCCCCGCGATGAGTCCCTCCGCCGCGAGGCGTTTCATGGCCCCGTAGACGGCGCTCGCCGCGAAGTCGGTCCATTCGTCGATGTGTTCCTCTTCGGCGAGCAGGAGCAGGGCGTGCCCGTGCATGGGCCCGCGCTGCGCGAGCGAGCCCAGGATGAAGAGACGGATGGATGACACGCGACTACTCTCACACGACTAGTCGCGGGGCACAATCCCGTCCGGCGAGATCATTACGCCGTGTGTCGTGCCCATTGCCGTCTCCCAGCCATGGTTCCTAGGCTGCATGCCACGAGGCGTTTGTTCGCCAGAGAATCGCGACCAGCGCCGCACACCGACCAAGGAGCACCCGACATGAGCGACAACGCCGCCGACTGGAAGTTCGAGACCAAGCAGATCCACTCGGGAGCCTCGCCGGACCCCACGACCAATGCTCGCGCCACGCCGATCTACCAGACCACCTCCTACGTGTTCAACAGCGCGGAGCATGCCCAGAACCTCTTCGCCCTCGCCGAATTCGGCAACATCTACACCCGCATCCAGAACCCCACCCAGGCCGTGGTCGAGGAGCGCGTCGCCGCGCTCGAGGGGGGCACCGCTGCCCTCCTCGTCTCCTCCGGCCAGGCCGCCGAGGTCTTCGCGGTGCTCAACATCGCCCAGTCCGGTGACCACATCGTCTCGTCTTCGTCGATCTACGGCGGAACGTACAACCTCTTCAAGTACACCCTCGCCAAGCTCGGCATCGAGACCACGTTCGTGGAGAACCAGGATGACGCCGACGAGTGGGCCCGCGCCGTCCGCCCGAACACCAAGCTCTTTTTCGCGGAGACCGTCGGCAACCCCAAGATCAACATCCTCGACATCCGGCTCGTCGCCGACGTGGCGCACGGGGCCGGCGTGCCGCTGATCGTCGACAACACGATCGCCACCCCGTACCTGATCCGTCCGTTCGAGCACGGCGCGGACATCATCGTGCACTCGGCCACCAAGTTCCTCGGCGGCCACGGCGCTGTGATCGGCGGCGTGATCGTCGACGGCGGAAAGTTCGAGTGGTCGAAGAACGTGGAGAAGTTCCCCGGCCTCACCGAGCCCGACCCCTCGTACCACGGCGCGAGCTACACGACGGTGCTCGGCGACGGCATCGCCTACATCATCAAGGCGCGCGTGCAGCTGCTGCGCGACCTCGGCTCGGCCATCGCCCCGGCGAGCGCCTGGCAGCTGATCCAGGGCATCGAGACGCTCAGCCTGCGGATCGAACGCCACGTGAAGAACGCGCAGACGGTGGCCGAGTGGCTGGAAGACCACCCGGACGTGGCCTCGGTCAACTACTCCGGCCTGCCGTCGAGCCCGTGGTACGCCAAGGCCAACGAGTACGCCCCCAAGGGCGTCGGTGCCGTGCTGTCGTTCGAGCTCAAGGGCGGCGTGGAGGCCGGCCGCGCGCTCGTCAACAGCGTGACGCTGTTCAGTCACCTCGCCAACATCGGTGACGTGCGCAGCCTCATCATCCACCCGGCGTCCACCACCCACTCGCAGCTCACCCCGGAGCAGCAGCTCACCTCGGGCGTCACCCCGGGCCTCGTGCGCCTGTCGGTCGGCCTCGAGAACATCGACGACATCATCGCCGACCTGAGCGCCGGGTTCGCCGCGGCACGGGCCGCGACGAGTTCCTCGCAGAACGCCTGACCGAAGGGCCGCGCGCCCGCCCTGCCGGGGCCCGATGTCGTAACAATGACATCGGGCCCCGCGCTATTGGGGATACTTGCCTAGACATGGATTGGCAGACACCCGAGGACACGGTCCCATCGAGCTTCGTCACCGAGGCCAACGTGAGGGCCATCATCGGCAAGCCGTCGGCCACCGGGGCGTGGCGCGAGGGCGACCCGCCCGGCGACCGCCAGTTCGTGTCGATCGGCGAGCAGAGGCTCGAGCGCGGCGGGGCGCTGCCGTTCGCCAGGATCGCCTACGAGACCTGGGGTGAGCTCAACGCCGACCGCAGCAATGCGATCCTCGTGCTGCACGCCCTCACCGGCGACAGCCACGTGCTCGGCGCCCCCGGCCACGGCCACCCCACCGCGGGATGGTGGTCAGGCATCATCGGCCCCGGCAAGTACATCGACACCGACCGCTGGCACGTCGTCGCCCCGAACATGCTCGGCGGCTGCCAGGGCAGCACCGGCCCGGCCTCCCTCGCCCCGGACGGCCGCGAGTGGGGACCTCGCTTCCCCTACCTCACCATCCGCGACCAGGTCGCGGCCCAGGTCGCCTTCTCCGACGCCATCGGCATCGACCGCTGGGCGGCGGTGATCGGCGGGTCGATGGGCGGCATGCAGTCCCTCGAGTGGGCGATCGGGCACCCCGATCGGCTCGAGCGGGTGGCGATCATCGCCGCGCCCATCCTGAGCAGCGCGGACCAGATCGCGCTCAACTCGGTGCAGATCGAGGCGATCCACATGGATCCCGGCTTCGCGGACGGCGAATACTACGAGGCGGCGGATGGCGATGGCCCGTACCGCGGCCTGGCTCTCGCCCGGCGCATGGCGCTTCTCAATTATCGTTCCCCCACGGAGCTCAACGACCGGTTCCAACGCAGCTGGCAGTCGAGCATCAGCCCGCTCGGCGCCGAGGGCAAGTTCGCGGTGGAGAGCTACCTCGACTTCCACGGCAACAAATTCACCCGCCGGTTCGACGCCAACAGCTACATCCTGCTCGTGCAGGCGATGAACTCGCACGACATCGGGCGCGACCGCGGAGGAAGCGCGGCCGCCCTGGCGGCAGTCACCGCGAAGAGCCTCGTGCTGGGCATCGACAGCGACCGGCTCTTCCCGGTCGCCGACCAGGTGGCGATCGCGAGTCGTCTCACCAACAACATCGACGGCGGCACGGCGGTCGTGATCCACTCCGAGTTCGGACACGACGGCTTCCTCATCGAGGACGACCTCGTCGGAACGGAAGTCGCGCGGCTGCTCGCCTCCTGAACGGGGTACAAGCGGGTTCCTGTCACCTTGACTATGCTCGGTGTACAGAGCGGTCTGTGGCATTACCCGATCACGCGGACCGCCGGGAGGAAGCGTTGGCTGTCACGACCAGGCGGGAAGTGCCGTCCGCCATCAGTGTCGCCATCGTCGACGACCACCGGCTGGTGGTCGACGGGATCGCCGCGCACATCGGGGCCCGTCGGCTCGGAATCACGGTCGTCATCCGAGAGGCCACCTGGTCCGGGCTGCTGTCCCACCCCGCCTTCCCCACCGATGTCACCGTGCTCGACCTCAACCTGGACGACAGCATCGCCATCGGAACCAAGGTTCGCGCGCTGAGCGCCGCCGGCACTCGAACCGTCGTGATGAGCAGGCACGCCGATGCATCGTCCATCCAGGGCGCCATCAGGGCTGGCGCCCTCGCCTTCGTGCCGAAGACCGAATCCGCCGACGAGCTCATCGCCGCGATCCGCACGGTGGCGAACGGCGAGCAGTACCGCAACTCGCACCTCACCGGTGCCCTCGCCGAGATCTCCATCTCCGACGACCCCGGCCTCGGCAAGCAGGAGCACCGGGCCCTCGCGCTCTACGCCTCCGGCCGGTCCATCCGCGAGGTCGCGAGCGAGATGGGGACCACGGAAGAGACGGTCAAGTCGTACATCAAGCGGGGCCGCAGAAAGTACCGCGACATCGGCCTGGACCTCGGCACGAAGATCCTGCTCCGCCGCCACGGGATCCGTGAAGGCTGGCTCACCCCGGAGTAGCCGGAGGCCGGCCGCGAGGGGGCCACGGTCTCCCGCGGCTCCCTCGGCGCATCCCCCCGGACGGTCTGGCTGTGAGCATGGTGTCCGACAGCTCGGCTGAGCCCCTCTTGTTCCTTACGCAAAAGTAGCGCGCTCTGCTTCCCCTGCCGAGTGGTGTCTAACCCCCACTTAAGGTGCCAGTGTGTGACCATTGCTTACGTGGAACTCATCGCCAAAGAGCGCGATCGCCTCTTGCAGCGCGCCGCTCGGGCAATCGGCCTTGGCTCGACCGCAGTAGCCCTGCTGTGCTTCAGCGTTCCCGGAATCCTTGACCTGCCCACCTACATCGCGGTGGTGCCCTTCTTCCTGCTGCTCGCGCTCTGCCAGTACCGGGTCGGCGTGAACCAGTCCGTGGTCTGGGTGCTCCTCGGCGTTGCCTCGGGGCTCGCGATCCTGATCGTGGTGCAACTGCAAATCGGCGCACCTCCTGCTGCGTCGATCGGCACGGCCATCGTTCCGCTCGCCGCCGGCTCGATCGCCTCATTCGCGATCGTGCTCGTCAGCGGCATCGGACGCCTCGGCCTGCTCGTCTTGTCGTTCGTGGCCGCGGCCACCCTCTCCGGGCTGGTCATCGGCGCCCCGGGTTTCTTCTCGCCCGAGCTCGCTGCGATCCTGCTGGGCTGGCTGCTCGCCACGGTGTTCGGCTACTGGCTCGGCGCGAGCGTGCCCCGGGCGGCCCGCCGCATCTACAGCATCGGCCGCGCGCATCGTGCGGAGCGCCAGGCGAGCGAGACCGAGGCGCAACGTCGCCAGGGCGCGCGGCTGCTGCACGACACCGTGCTCGCCACCCTCACCCTGCTCGCCCACTCGGGGGTCGGCGTCGCCGCCTCCGCCCTGCAGCAGCAGGCGGGCGAGGATGCGCGACTGCTTCGCCAGCTGCGGTTGGGTGCGAGCCCGGTTCCGCAGTCGTCTGGCGTCTACAACCTCGAACCGGTCGAGGAGAGCGCACTCGGCACCACCCTCGAGTCGGTGAAGCAACGGTTCGGCCGCATGGGCCTCGAGGTGAGCTGGCACGGCACCGGCCAGGTGCTGCTGCCGAGCGAGGTGCTCGACGCCTTTCTGCTCGCCCTCGCCGAGTGCCTCGAGAACGTGCGCAGGCACTCCGGGGTCACCGACGCCCACGTCACCATCACCGACGACGAGTTCACCGTGCGGGCGATGGTGACCGACGCCGGGGTCGGTTTCGACCTCAAAGA
Organism: Lacisediminihabitans sp.; assembly: GCF_043726815.1. NCBI lineage: Bacteria > Bacillati > Actinomycetota > Actinomycetes > Micrococcales > Microbacteriaceae > Lacisediminihabitans > Lacisediminihabitans sp. The sequence continues at coordinate 102,006 of NZ_JAYSJZ010000045.1, read as the reverse complement.
CATCGACGAGGCGCGTCTGGGCTTTAAGGACTCGGTGGTCGGCAGGCTCAAGGACGTTGGCGGCAACGCGCGGCTCTTCTCCTCTCCCGGCGCCGGAACGACCGTCGTGCTCGAGGTGCCGAAGTGAGCGAGTACGCACGACCGGAAGAGAACACCCTCGGCATCATCCTCGGCCGGCGCAGTCGCGGCGGCGTTCCTGCCGGCTCGACGGCCGGCCGGGCCATGCGCCAGGCCAGCGCGCGCGGGGCGAGCCTGGGCACGGGATACCTCGGCATCGGGGCCACGGCACTCGCCGGGCTGCAGGGGCTCTACGGAATCGGCATGTTCATGCTGCACCTCGGGGACTACCCCAACGTGCTGCCGGTCGCCGCCGCGTGGGTCATCTACGCAATCGCCGTCATCGCGGTGGCGGTGGCCATCTCCACCCGGGGCGAACGCATGCCCAACTGGATGTTCGGCGCCTACCTGCTGTCCCTCGCCGCGGTCGTCGGCCTCGACCTGTTCGCCATCTGGCCGCTGCACGATGTCGGCACCTTCGCCACGGCATCCATCTCCGCCGGGTTCGGTCTGCTGGCGGCGCTGACCCTGCGCCGGGCCCGGGAGATCCTCGGCGCCGCGGCCCTGCTCGGGCTGTGCCTCGTGGCCGCCATCCTGCTCACCACCAAGCTCACCCCGCTGACGACTCCGGCGCAGATCATCGCGGTGGCGGTGGCCGTGATGCCCGCCCTCTTCGGGGTGTTCGTGATCCGTCGATTCCGGCGCATAGTTCAGCTCGAGCTCGACCGGGTGCTCGTGCAGAGCACGGTGTCCGCGCCCCGGTTCGCCGTGGGGATGCTCGCGTCCGAGGAGCTCGCCAGGCTCGACCTCGCGGCGGAGGAGTTGCTCGATTCGGTCTCCAACGGGCGGATCCCCCTGCCACTCGGCCCGAAGACGGCGTCGATCGCGGCGTCGCTCGCCACGGAACTGCGGCTTCACCTCATCGAGGGGCGCCGGGAGACCTGGCTGTACCACGCCATCACGGAGTCGGAGCAGCTGGGCAAGGCGGTCACGCTCGCCGACCGCGGCAGTCTGGCCGGTCTGCTCGGCCCGCAGCAGCGGGACGGGCTCCTCGCCGCGGTGTGGCTGCTCGTGAACGACCAGGGCAAGGCGAGTCCGACCGCGCAGCTCACCCTGGGCCCGGTCACCGCCCCGCGGGAGCCCGGCTCGAAGACGATCACGGTGCCGCTCGTGATCACCACCACCGGCGTCTCCCGAAATCGGGTCGACCCGGCAACCTGGGATGCGATCGGCAAAGTGGGCCGTTTCATCGATTCGACCCAGAACTCGAGCCTGCGTGTCGAGATAGAGTGCGTCGTAGCGAACCCGGCAGACCAATAACATGCACAACAAGCAGTTCACAGGATGGGATTACCAGTGCCGGACATAGACAATCGAATTCGACTCGCTCTCGTCGACGACCACAAGATGCTGCTCGGGGCGCTCACCGAGTGGATCCGCGGCGCCGCAAGCGACATCAACATGGTCGCTGCCGTGTCGACCTGGCCCGACCTCCTCACCCACACCGAGTTCCCGGTGGATGTCGTGCTTCTCGACCTCGACCTCAAGGACAACATCCCGATCTCGCTCAAGATCTCGACCCTGAAGACCACCGGGGTCAAGACGGTGCTCATGAGCACGTACTCCGAGCCGAACGTGGTGCGGGAGGCCCTCGCCGCGGGTGCCCTCGGCTACCTCGTGAAGAGCGAGGACGCCGAGATGATCGTCGAGGCGATCCGGGCCGCCTCCAAGGGCGAGTCGTACGTGTCGGCCGAGCTCGACCTCGCCCTCAACGCGAGCGACGTGGGCGGCGCACCGAAGCTCAGCGCCCAGGAACGGCGCGTGATGGCGCTCTACGGCGGCGGCGAGCCCGTGAAGGCCGTGGCCTACCAGCTCGGCATCTCCGAGGAGACCGCCAAGTCGTACCTCAAGCGCATCCGCGAGAAGTACCGCGTTGCCGGGATCGACGTCGGCACGAAGGTCGCGCTCCGCAAGCGCGCGATCCAGGACGGCATCCTCATCTCGACCGACGCACCGCAGCACTCGCTCTAGTCGCCTCCGCGGTCCCCTCCCCTCTGCCTTCGCTTCGCTTCGCTTCGCTTCCGAAATCCATGCAATCCTGGCGACACGCCAACAGTTTGTGGCAACACGCCGCGGACTGGCAAGGAATGCATGGATTTCGGAAGAGGGCGGAAGGGGCGGATGCGGGAGGCCGCCCGGCGTCAGGCGAGCGCCGGGGCCTCGCCGAGCTGCCCGCCGCCGCGCCGCCGCTGCAGGAGCAGGCTCGCGATCGCGAGGCCCAGACCGGGCACGCACAACAGCAGGCCGAACCAGCTCGGCGAGAGGTAGCCGAGACCCGCACCGATGGCGACGCCGCCCAGGAACGCGCCGAGGCTGTTCCCGAGGTTGAGGGCCGCGTGGTTGACTGCCGCCGCGAGGGTCTGGCTGTCTCCGGCGACATCCATCAGCCTCGTCTGGATGGCCGGTGACAGCGCCGCAGCTCCGAAGCCGACGAGGAACGTGAACGCGAGCAGGCCGGCCACCGTGTTGGCCGTGAGCGCGAGCCCGGTGAGCGCCACGACGAACACGCCGAAGTAGGCGAAGATCGAGCCCATCACGTTTCGGTCGGCGCTCCAGCCCCCGATCAGGTTGCCGATCGTCATCCCGACCCCCACGACGACGAGCACGAGCGGCACGAAGATCGCCCCGAGCCGGGCCACCTCCGTGACCATCGGCGAGATGTAGGTGTACACGGCGAAGAATCCGCCGAAACCGACGGCTCCGATGAGCAGCGCGAGCCACACCTGCAGCCGTGCGAACGCCTTCAGCTCGCGGCGCATGGTCGCCCCGGCATCCCCCGGCTGGAACGGCACCAGGAAGGCGATCGCCACGAAGGTGAGCGCGAAGATGAGAGCCACGGCGAGGTAGGCGATCCGCCAGCTGGTGACCTGTCCGAGGTAGGTGATGGATGGCACGCCGACGATGTTGGCGATGGTGAGGCCCGAGAGCACTATCGCGACTCCCTTGCCGCGCTTGCCGGGCCCCATGAGGGACGCGGCGACGAGAGCCGCGACGCCGAAGTACGCGCCGTGCGGAAGCCCGGCGAGGAAGCGCGCCGCGAGCACGAGCCCGAAGCTCGGAAGCACGGCCGAGGCGATCGTCCCCACCGTGAAGGCGGCCACGAGCACGAGCAGCAGCTTCTTGCGCGGGAAGCGCGCGGCCATCGCGGCGATGGTGGGCGCGCCCACCACCACCCCGAGGGCGTAGGCGGAGACGAGCCAGCCGGCCTGCGCGTTCGCCGCCTCGCGGGAGTGCGCGTAGAGGCCGGGGAGCAGGTCGTGGGCGAGATTGGGCAGCAGGCCCATCGCCACGAACTCCGTCGAACCGATGGCGAAGCCGCCGAGGGCGAGGGCGAGCAGCGCGAGGCGCACACGGGCCGGGGAGAGTGCTGGCATGGGGCGAACCGTTCTGAACTCGAGGAAGGTGGCTGGGCGGCTCTTCATCGAGCGACGGGGAGGTGCCTATTCGCGACGGTACCGTGCGCGAGGGCACGTCACCACTCTAGAACGCGCCACCGACGCGGCGCCACGGACGGCGGTGCGGCCCGTCAGGGTCGAGCATCCACGAGGGCGGCGTCGATGAGGGTGGCGGCCGCCGCGCGGGCCTGGGCGGCCGGATCGGGGTCGCCGAAGATGCCGGCGGTGCTCTGGGCTCCCTCGGCGAGAAGTACGAGCTGGGGGGCGAGGGATGCCGGGGCGTCGGAGCGCTCGACGAGCCCGGCAACATAGCCCAGGAATTCGGCCTTGTGACGCCGCACCACCTCCGCGACGAGCGGCGCGGTTGGACCGAGCTCCCCGAACGCGTTGATGAACACGCAGCCGCGGTAGTCGCCCTGGCGGAAGCGGTCCTCAAGAAAGTCGAAGATCGCGAGCAGCTTGTCCCGCGGGGAGTCCACCCGTGCGCCGAATTCGATCACGCCCCACATCCAGGACCGGTTGAGGCGCACGAGCACCTGCTCCACGATGGCGTCCTTCGACGGGAAAAGTCCGTAGATGCGCTTGAGGGAGATTCCGGCCTCGTTGCGCAGGTCATCCATTCCCACGGTCTGGATGCCGCGCGCGGTGAAGAGACGCTCGGCGGCCTCGAGGGCGAGCTCGCGGGCGTCGTCGTCGTCCATCGCTGCCTCCCGTCCAGACTGAGAACCTACGTTCTCCAGTATAGCCGGGCAGTCGTCGGGACGTCCCCGTCCCGCGCCGACGGTCAGTCGGCGGGCTCGGCCGCCTCGATCGCGCGTTCCAGGCGCTCGACCTTGCCGGTGAGCTCACCGGTGTGCCCGGGGCGGATGTCGGCCTTCAACACCAGCGACACCCGCGTGCCGAACGCGCCGACGGCATCTGTCGCCCGCCTGATCACGTCGAATACCTCGTCCCACTCCCCCTCGATGGTCGTGAACATCGCGTCGGTGTGGTTCGGCAGGCCGGACTCGCGCACCACCCGCACCGCCGCGGCGACCGCATCGTGCACCGAGTCGCCCTCCGCGCCGCCGCTCGGCGCTATCGAAAATGCCACAAGCACGGTGACTCCCTCGTTCGTTCTGGTTGTTCGGTCTGGCGGTCGGTCAGGGACTTCGGTCCAGCGTGTCACCATCGGCTGCCCGGTCACCATCGGCAGCACGGGCGCGATCGACGGGCTTCCTGGCCGGGAACGGCCAGCTCGCCGCCGACACGGCCGCGTCGGACGAGGCGAACCACCGCTCGTCCCTCAGGCCGGGCGCGCGCCAGACCGCAACGAGGGACCAGCCCAGCAGCACGAAGACGAGGAGGTTCCGCGCGCTCAGCACCAGGAGCATGACGGCGTTGAGGCCGATGAGGTAGCCGTACAGGTAGGGATAGATCGCCTGGGTGAGCACCGCGAGCACGAGCACGACGATGGCGGGGGTGCGGAACGATCGGCCGTGACCCTCCCGGAGCGTGACGAGGCCGAGGATGACCGGAACCGCCAGCCAGGTGATGTACTGCGGCGAGCCGACCTTGTTCACCGCGATGAACGCACAGACGAAGGCGAGGGACAGGGCGGGAAGCACCTCGAGGGAGCGGGCGCCGCGGCGCATGGCGAGCACCGCCACGATGACCACTCCGGCCAGCACGAGGGCGAGCAGCGGTGTCATGAGCCCGCTCGCGGTGGAGACCCCTGGCCCGCGCACCTGCCAGGTGAGCAGCACCTGGTCGTAGTAGACGTAGACGTTCGGCACGTGCGCCCAGCCCGCCCAGAGCCAGATCGTGGAGACCGGCGCCTCGACCTGCAGCCCCCGAGCCGCCTGCTGGCCGACGAAGCTGAACACGTTGGATCCGGCGCCGAGGGCGAGGGCGGCCAGCACGATTGCGATGCTCGTGGCCACACTCACCGCGATCACGCGCAGCCGGGACCTGACCGAGATGACGATCGCGGCGAGCAGCGCGGCCGGCCAGACCTTGATCCACGTGGCGATCGTGAGCAGCGCCGCGGCCGCACCCGGCCGCTTCACCACCTGGAGCATGCCCACGATGGCGAGCGGAACGGTGATCGAGTCGATGCGCCCCAGGGCGATCGGGCCCAGCAGCAGCAGGAAGAGCACCCACCACCAGCCGACGTCGACGTGGCCTCGCTGCCGTCCCCAGCCCACGATGAACGCGAGGGCGACGGCGTCCAGCACCATCACGAGGCTGAACCAGGTGCTCGAGTAGAGTTCGGGCCCGAAGACGCGCGCCATCAGCATGGGCACGAGCGCGACGATCGGATAGACCCACGATCCGTCGATGCCCACCCAGTAGTGGGAGACGATGGCCTGGTCGGTCCAGAACTTGTAGACATAGCTCACGTCGCCGAGCGGCAGGCCGGGGCCGGTCAGGTTGACCAGGCCGAGCCAGAGGTGCACGAGCACGAACGCGATCCACAGCACGATCCGGCTCGACGTGATCTCGCGAACGGAGGATGCCCAGTCCGACCTGGAGTGTGCCGCGGAGCTCATGACTGCCCAGCGTATCGTGCGGCCCTCACCCGGCGTGTGGTGGTCGCCCTCACCGCCGCACGAGGTCGGCGATCACGCGCGACACGGCCACGGCGACATCCAGCACGACCAGGGGACCTCCCGCGCTCGCACGATCGGCCGCGAGACCGTGGACGACCGCCGCGGTGGCCGCGAGCCTGGCCAGCGCGCCAGGGTCTGCGGCGACCTCGGCGGAGTGGGTCGCGACGAGCGCGCCGAGGATGCCGCCGAGCGCGTCGCCGGCGCCCGCCGTGGCGAGCCAGGGCGGGGCGCTGGAGGCCACGATCCGGGAGCCATCCGGCGCGGCGACAAAGGTCTGGTGGCCCTTGAGCAACACGGTGACGCCGAGCTCTTCGGCGGCCCTGACCGCCCACGCGGCCGGGTTCGAGGCGACCTGGTCCTTCGTCGCTCCGACCACGCGCGCGAGCTCGCCGAAGTGCGGCGTGATCACGACGGGCCCTGCTGCCCGGCCGATCAGGTCGAGGGCGCCGGCGTCGATCACCGTCGGGTGGCCGTCGGCGAGCGTGGCCGCGAGCCGCCGCGACGTCTCCTCGTCGCGCTGGGCGGCATCCATCCCGGAGCCGAGCAGCCAGGCCTGCACCCGGCCGGGTGCGGTGACGGTTTCCGGCCGGCGCTGCAGCACGAGCTGTGTCGGCCGGTCGTCGCCGAGGTAGCGCACCATCCCAACTCCGGTGCGCAGGGCGGCCTCCACCCCGAGCACGGCCGCTCCGGGGTAGGCGTCGGACCCGGTGATCATGCCGAGCACCCCTCGCGAGTACTTGTCGTCGTGCGCCCGTGGCATCGCGATGTGCTCGCGAGCGTCGTCCGGCGTCCAGTCGGTGAAGGTGCTCATGGGTCTCACGATAGTTTGGATGGCGAACCCAAGGAGCGCTATGGCACTGACGATCCCCGACCGCGTGGTGGTCTTCGACTACGGCGAGGTCATCTCGCACAGCCCGAGCGAGCGCGACCGGGCCGATCTGCTGGCGGTGGCCGGCGTGCCGGACGAGTCGTTCTGGCCGGCCTACTGGGAGCATCGCGACGGGCTCGACCAGGGCACGACGAGCATCCGCGACTACTGGATGCTGGTGGCCTCCGATTTGGGCGTGGAGTGGTCGGAGGCGACGATCCACGAGCTGTGGGTGGCCGACTTCACCGGCTGGCTCAGCGTCAACCCGGCGACCTTCGACGTGATCGCCGACCTCCACGACGGCGGAACCCGGGTCGCCCTGCTGTCGAACGCGGGGTTCGACTTCGCGAGCCCGTTCCGGTTCTCCCCGATGGCCCGCTTCTTCGAGCGGATGTTCATCAGCGCCGAGCTTTCCACGATCAAGCCGAACCCCGACATCTACCTCGAGGTGGCCCGCGAACTCGGAATAACTCCCCAGCAAATGGTCTTCATAGATAACAAGCAGGTCAATGTCGACGGCGCCGAGGCGCTCGGCATCACCGGGCACCACTTCGTCGGTGCCGGGGAACTGCGGATCTTTCTCGAATCCCTCTCAGTCAGGTAGGCCGTGTCAACTCCCGCGATCTTCACCCCATACAGCATCCGCTCCGTCACCTTCCGCAACCGCCTGTGGGTCGCGCCGATGTGTGAGTACTCGGTGGAGAAGCAGGACGGAGTGCCCACCGACTGGCATCTCGTGCACCTCGGCGGCTTCGCGAAGGGCGGAGCCGGGCTCGTCATGACGGAGGCGACGGCGGTGACCGCCGCCGGCCGCATCTCCCCGCAGGACACCGGCATCTACACCGACGAGCAGCGCGAAGCCTGGGCCGGGATCGTCGCGTTCATCCACTCGCAGGGTGCCGCCGCCGGCATCCAGCTCGCCCACGCGGGACGCAAGGCCTCCACCCGCCGGCCATGGGATGCGCAGCACGGCAGCGTGCCGGCCGACGAGGGCGGCTGGCCGGCCGTCGCACCCTCCGCCATCGCCTTCGCGGGCTATGCGACCCCGGGGGCTCTCGATGCGCGCGGCATCGCGCGGGTCGTGGCCGACTTCGCCGCGGCGGCCCGGCGCTCCGTCGAGGCCGGATTCGACGTGCTGGAGCTGCACGCGGCGCACGGCTACCTTCTGCACCAGTTCCTCTCCCCGCTCTCGAACCTGCGCACCGACGAGTACGGCGGGAGCCTGGATAATCGGGCGCGACTCCTGCTCGAGGTGGTTCGCGCGGTGCGCGCGGAGGTCGGTGACCCGGTTCCGCTGTTCGTGCGGTTCTCCGCCACCGACTACGCGGAGCGCGGTCTCGACAAGGAGCAGGTCGCCACGGTCGCGGGCTGGGCGAGGGATGCCGGCGCCGACCTCTTCGACGTCTCGAGCGGCGGGCTCGTCTCCGGCGTCACCATCCCCCTCGAGCCCGGCTACCAGGTGCCGCTCGCCGACTTCGTCAAGCACACCTCGAGCGTGGAGGTGAACGCGGTCGGGCTGATCACCGACGCCCGCCAGGCCGAGGAGATCGTCTCGTCCGGCAAGGCGGATGCCGTGATGCTCGGTCGCGCGATAATGCGGGACCCGCACTTCGTGCTGCGCGCGGCGCACGAGCTGGGCGTGGAGCTCGACTACTGGCCCGCCCAGTACCTCCGCGCCAAGTGGCCCACCGCCTGACCACCCCCACCCCAACCCACCAGGAGAGCGGCCGGGCGCCCACCGCACCGTCGGCGATCGGCAAAGCCGGAGCACCCCCCGTTCCGAATGCGATCGGCGAAGCCGGAGCACCCCGTCAGCGATCGGCGGAGCCGGAGCACCCCGTCAGCGATCGGCGGAGCCGGGGCGGCAGGGCTCGGGGTTCGGCGGGCATCTTTGGGCGGAGCCCTGCCGCCCCGGCTCCGCGAACCGGAACGCAAATCCGGAACGCAAATCCGGAACGCTGATCCGGCACGAGATCCCGGAACGAGATACTAGCGACGCCGAGTCGCGTCCTGCACCTCTCCGACCAGCTCTTCGATGATGTCCTCGAGGAACAGCACCCCCCGGGTGGCCCCGGTCTCGTCGAACACCCGGGCGAGGTGCACCCCAGAGCGGCGCATGGCCGCGAGGGCGTCCTCGAGATCGGTGCCGCGGAAGATCGAGATGAGCTGGCGGATGCGCTTGGGCGGCACCGGCTCGGTGAACTCCACCGGGTCCTCCAGGTCGAGCACGTCCTTGAGGTGAAGGTAGCCCGTGGGTTCGCCCTCGTCGTTGACGAGCACGTAGCGGGAGAATCCGCTTCGGGCCACCGCGCGCTCCACCTCCTTGGGCGTCGCCGCCTCGGAGAGGCTCACGAGATCCGGCATGCCGACGGCGATGTCCTTCACCTTCTTGGCGCTGAACTCGAAGGCGGCGTTGAGCGCCCCGATGCTGTCGGTGAGCACGCCCTCCTTGGTGGACTGGGCGACGATGTTGGCCACCTCATCCACGGTGAACGCGCTGTTCGCCTCGTTCTTCGGTTCGACCCTGAACAGCCGGAGGAATCCGTTCGCGGAGTGGTTGAGCCCGGAGATTATCGGCCGGAACACCATGGACAGGAACACGAGCGGCGGCGCGAGGATGAGGGCGGCGCGGTCCGGAACCGAGAAGGAGAGGTTCTTGGGCACCATCTCGCCGAACACCACGTGCAGGAACGACACGGCAATGAGCGCGATGACGAAACCGATCGTGCCGATCACCTCCTCCGGCCAGCCGGTGAGTCGGAGGGGACCCTCGAGGAGGTGGTGGATCGCCGGCTCAGACACGTTCAAAATGAGCAGCGAACACACGGTGATTCCGAGCTGGCTGGTCGCGAGCATGAGGGTGGCGTGTTCTATGGCGTACAGGGTCGACTTCGCCGCCCGGCTGCCCGCCTCGGCGCGCGGCTCGATCTGCGACCGCCTGGCCGAGATCACGGCGAACTCCGCGCCGACGAAGAAGGCGTTGACCAGCAGCAGTCCGGCCAGCCACGCGATTCCCGCCCAGTCGCTCATGCGCGAACACCGCCCTCGGCCGCACCGTCGTCGTCGATCGCGGTGGGGGTGTACCGCACCCGGTCGATGCGTCGGCCGTCCATCCGCTCCACCCGGAACTCGCCGCCGTCGACCGCCACGACGTCGCCGACCAGCGGGAGTCGCCCGAGCTCGCTCATGATGAAGCCGCCCACGGTCTCGTACGGGCCGTCCTCCGGCACCACGACATCCGCGCGCTCCAGCAGCTCGTCGGGACGGAGGATTCCGGGGAAGGTGAGCCAGTCCCGGGATCGCACGACGCCCGCGCGGGTGCGGTCGTGCTCGTCGGACACCTCGCCCACGAGCTCCTCCACGAGGTCCTCGAGGGTGACGACGCCGGCGGTGCCTCCGTACTCGTCGACGACCACGGCCATCTGGTAGCCGCGGCCGCGAAGCTCGCCGAGCAGAATGTCGAGTTTCATGGTTTCCGGCACCCGCAGCGCCTCGGTCTGCAGCGCTGACACCGGCACGTCGGCACGCCGGCCCCGGGGCACGGCCATCGCCTGCTTCACGTGAACGAGGCCCACGACGTCGTCGATGCCGTCATCGACGACGGGGAATCGGGAGAAGCCGGTGCTGCGCGCGAGCTCGAGCACCGTCTGCGCCGGATCTCCCCGCTCCACGCTCGACACCCTGGGCCGCGGCGTCATCACGTCGGCCGCGATGTGCTCGCTGAACACGAGTGTGCGGGCGAGCAGGGTCGCCGTGTCACGGTCCATGCTGCCCTCGGTCGCCGATCGGCGCACGAGGGAACGCAGTTCCTCCGCGGTGCGTGCGGAAGAGAGCTCCTCCTTCGGCTCGATGCCCACGGCGCGCAGCATGAGGTTGGCCGTGTTGTTGAGCACGGTGACGAAGGGCCGGAACACCGTGGTGAAGCCCACCTGGAAGGGGATCACGAGCTTGGCGGTGGGTAGCGGAAGCGCGAGCGCGAAGTTCTTGGGCACGAGTTCGCCGATGATCATCGAGACGAGCGTGGCTATCGCCACCGCGGCGATCGAGGCGACGACGGTGATCACGCCCTTCGGCCAGCCGATCGCGGTGAGCGGGGCCACCAGGAGCGAGCTGATCGCCGGCTGCATGGTGTACCCGGTGAGGAGGGTGGTCAGAGTGATGCCGAGCTGCGCGCTGGAGAGGTGGGTGGAGGTGACCTTGAGCGCGCCGATGGTGAGGCCGAGGTTCTTCTCGCCGCGCGCGGCCCGCGACTCCAGATCCGGGCGGCTGAGGTTGACGAGCGAGAACTCCGAGGCGACGAAGAAACCGGTGCCGACGGTCAGGAGCAGGCCGATGCCCAGCATGATCAGCTCATACACGGGACTGCCTGACATCGGTCTGGCCGGCACGGCGCCTGGAGGGAGGGTCGTCCATTATTCGCTCAAGTGTACTGGAGAGAACCCGGCGTTCTCCCGGTCGTCGCCGCCGCCGCGGTCGGCGTCACCAGGAGACCGGGAGCGCCTTGCCCTCCTCGTAGCCGGCCGCCGACTGGATGCCGACGAGGGCACGCTCGCGGAACTGGCCGAGGTCGGACGCCCCGGCGTAGGTGAACGAGCTGCGCAGCCCGGCCGTGATCATGTCGACGAGGTCTTCCACCGAGGGACGCAGCGGGTCGAGGTAGATCCTCGACGAGGAGATGCCCTCGGCGAAGAGCTCCTTGCGAGCCAGCTCGTACGGGTCGAGCCTGTCGAAGCGGTCGTGCACAGCCTTGGTGGAGGCCATCCCCCAGCTGTCCTTGTACAGTTCGCCGTCCTCGTCCGTCTCGATGAAGCCCGGGGCCTCGATCGTGCCGGCGAACCAGGAGCCGATCATGACCGAGGATGCGCCGGCCGCGAGCGCGAGCGCGACGTCCCGCGGGTAGCGCACCCCGCCATCCGCCCAGACGTGCGCCCCGAGCTCGCGGGCCGCCGCCGCCGTCTCGAGCACGGCGGAGAACTGCGGACGCCCGACGGCGGTCATCATGCGGGTCGTGCACATGGCGCCCGGGCCCACTCCCACCTTGACGATGTTGGCGCCCGCGGAGACGAGGTCCTTCACCCCGGCGGTGGTCACGACGTTGCCGGCCACGATCGGCAGCCCGAGGTCGAGGGCGGCGACGGCCTCGATCGCGCGCAGCATGCCGGCCTGGTGGCCGTGGGCGGTATCGAGCACGAGGATGTCGACCCCGGCGGCCGCGAGCGCCTTCGCCCTTCTGGCGACATCCCCGTTGATGCCGAGCGCGGCGGCGACCCGCAGGCGGCCGTGCGAGTCGAGCGCCGGCGTGTACAGAGTCGAGCGGAGCGCGCTCGTGCGGCTGAGGGTGCCCACGATGGCCCCGTGGTGCAGCACGGGGGCGAATTCGAGATCGGCCGCGACCATCAGGTCGAAGGCGGCCCGGGCATCGGTCACGTCGTCGGCGTCGATCGACGTCAGTCGCCCGGTCAGCAGGTCGCCGAGCGGGGTCTCGGGAAGCACGGTGTCGAGGCGCGCGGCGGAGATGCAGCCCAGGTACACCCCGCTCGAGTCCTTGATCACGATGCCGTGCCCCTCGAGGGCCGGAATCTGGCGCAGGGCGTCGGCGACGAGTTGATCCGGCCGGAGCACGAGCGGAGTGTCGAACGCCACCGGCTGCTCCTTCACCCAGCGGATGGCCGCGTCGAGGTCCTGCAGATGCAGGTCTTGAGGCAGCACGCCCAGCCCGCCGCGACGGGCGAGGGTCGCCGCGATGCGCGGCCCGGTGACCGAGTTCATGTTGGCCGAAATGACCGGGATGGTCGCCCCGGTGCCGTCTCCCGGGGCGAGTGAGACGGCGAGCCGACTTCCCACATCGGAGTGGCTGGGCACCAGGAACACGTCTGAGTATGTGAGGTCGTGGCTGGGCGTCGTCTCGTAAAACTCCATGAAAATAAAGGTAATCCCTTGGAGGCGCGGTCGGTGTGGCCGATCGAAAGTGATTAAGCTTGACGAGTGTGTGGCCAGCGAAGGCCGACACCCGGTCCAACAGTGACAACGGACAGCGACGGTTAAGAGAGTGGGCGGTGGGCTGTGTCTAGCCAAGTGACCGGACTTGCAGCGGAGGACGGATCCTCGGGCGAGTTCGGAGCCAACGAATGGCTCGTTGACGAGATGTACGAACGATTCATCGTCGACAAGAATTCGGTGGACCAGTCATGGTGGCCGATTCTGGAGAGCTACCACCAACTGACGACCGAGGCACCGACCGCGGACCCGGCCCAGGCCGAGACCACGGAACAGCCGGTCGCAGAGCCCGTCGCCGAGCAGCCGGTCGCCGAAGAGCCCGTCGCCGAGCAGCCGGTCACCGAGCAGCCAGTCACCGCAGAGCCCCAGATTCCCGAGACCGTCGTCGAGGCGGCGAAGGCACCGGATGCCGCCCCCGAGGCACTTCAGACCCCGGTCCAGGAGGCCCCGGCCCAAGAGACCCCGGTCGAGGAACCCACGGCCTCGAACGTCGCGCCGGCCACCCAGCCGATCGCCCGCACCACCTCCATCCAGCCGAAGCCGCAGCCGATCCCGGCGCAGGCGCCGGCCTCTGCCGCCCAGGCTCCCGTGGTCGCCGAAGACACCGAGGCGGGCGAGCCGCAGGATGTCGTCTCCACCCTCAAGGGCATGTCCAAGTCGCTGGCCGCGAACATGGACGCCAGCCTCACGGTCCCCACCGCGACGAGCGTGCGCACCATCCCGGCCAAGCTCATGATCGACAACCGCATCGTGATCAACAACCACCTCAAGCGTGCCCGCGGCGGCAAGGTGTCGTTCACCCACCTCATCGCCTGGGCGATCGTCAAGACGCTCAAGGAGTTCCCGAGCCAGAACGTCTACTACGAGGAGAAGGACGGCAAGCCCTCTGTCGTCGCGCCGGCGCACATCAACCTCGGCATCGCGATCGACCTGCCGAAGCCCGACGGCACCCGCGCCCTCCTGGTGCCGGGCATCAAGCGCACCGAGGAGATGGGATTCAACGAATTCCTCGCCGGGTATGAAGACGTGGTCAGCCGCGCGCGCGCCAACAAGCTGACCGCCCCGGACTTCCAGGGCAACACCATCTCGCTGACCAACCCCGGCGGCATCGGCACCGAGCACTCCGTGCCGCGCCTCATGCGCGGCGCCGGCTGCATCGTGGGAGCCGGCGCGCTGGAGTATCCGGCGGAGTTCCAGGGCATGTCCCAGGTCACGCTCGCCGAGCTCGGCATCGGCAAGACCATCACCCTCACCTCCACCTACGACCACCGGGTGATCCAGGGCGCGGGCTCCGGCGAGTTCCTCAAGAAGGTGCACGAGCTGCTGATCGGCGAGCGCGGCTTCTACGAGGACATCTTCTCCGACCTGCGCATCCCGTACGAGCCCATCCACTGGGCCTCGGACATCCACGTGGACCTCGCCAACCAGGTCGGCAAGACGGCCCGCGTGCAGGAGCTCATCAACTCCTTCCGCGTGCGCGGCCACCTCATGGCGGACATCGACCCGCTGGAGTACCGCCAGCGCTCGCACCCCGACCTCGACATCTCCAGCCACGGCCTCACCTTCTGGGACCTGGACCGCGAGTTCGTCACCGGCGGATTCGGCGGCAAGAAGTCCGCCCACCTGCGCGAGATCCTCGGCGTGCTGCGCGACTCGTACGTGCGCACCATCGGCATCGAGTACATGCACATCCAGGACCCGGAGCAGCGACGCTGGATCCAGGAGCACGTGGAGCAGGCGTACACGAAGCCGACCAAGGACGCCCAGCTTCGGGTTCTCGGCAAGCTCAACGAGGCCGAGGCGTTCGAGACCTTCCTGCAGACCAAGTACGTGGGCCAGAAGCGCTTCAGCCTCGAGGGTGGCGAGTCCACTATCGCCCTGCTCGACGCGATCCTGCAGGGCGCGGCGGATGCCGACCTCGACGAGGTCGCCATCGGCATGGCCCACCGCGGCCGCCTCAACGTGCTCACCAACATCGCGGGCAAGACCTACGGGCAGATCTTCCGCGAGTTCGAGGGCACCCAGGACCCGCGCACGGTGCAGGGCTCCGGCGATGTGAAGTACCACCTCGGCACGGAGGGCACGTTCACCAGCGCCAACGGCGACCAGATCCCGGTCTACATCGCGGCGAACCCCTCCCACCTCGAGGCCGTCGACGGCGTGCTCGAGGGAATCGTGCGGGCCAAGCAGGACCGCAAGCCGATCGGCACGTTCACCGTGCTGCCGATCATGGTCCACGGCGACGCGGCGATGGCGGGCCAGGGCATCGTGGCGGAGATCCTGCAGATGTCGCAGCTGCGCGCCTACCGCACCGGCGGCACCGTGCACGTGAACATCAACAACCAGGTCGGCTTCACGACTCCCCCCGGGGAGGGTCGTACGTCGATCTACTCCACGGACGTGGCCAAGACCATCCAGTCGCCGATCTTCCACGTGAACGGCGACGACCCGGAGGCCGTGGTGCGCGTCGCGGAGCTCGCCTTCGCGTACCGCCAGCGGTTCCACCGCGACGTGGTCATCGACCTCATCTGCTACCGCCGCCGCGGCCACAACGAGGGCGACGACCCCTCGATGACGCAGCCGCTCATGTACAACCTGATCGAGGCGAAGCGCTCGGTGCGCACCCTCTACGTCGAGGCCCTCATCGGTCGCGGCGACATCACCCAGGAGGAGTACGAGGCGGCCCACGCCGACTTCCAGGACCGCCTGGAGCGCGCGTTCGCCGAGACCCACGCGGCCCAGACCGGCTCGATGCCGATCATCGTCCAGGACGGCAATGCCGTCGCCGACCTCGAGCGCCCGGAGTCCCAGCAGGATGACGCGGCCGGAGAGCCGACGTCGACCGCCGTCAACGAGAGCGTCATCTCGCTCATCGGCGACGCCCACGACAACCCGCCGGTCGGCTTCTCGGTGCACCCCAAGCTGCAGCAGCTGCTCAAGAAGCGCTTCGACATGAGCCGCAACGGCTCGATCGACTGGGCCTTCGGCGAGCTCCTCGCGCTCGGCTCCCTGCTCATCGAGGGAACGCCGGTGCGGATGGCCGGCCAGGACACGAGGCGAGGCACCTTCGTGCAGCGCCACGCGGTGCTTCACGACCGGGTGAACGGCCAGGAGTGGCTGCCGCTCGGCAACCTCAGCGACAACCAGGCCAGGTTCTGGATCTATGACTCGCTGCTCAGCGAGTACGCGGCAATGGGCTTCGAATACGGCTACTCGGTGGAGCGGGCGGATGCCCTGGTGCTCTGGGAGGCCCAGTTCGGCGACTTCGCCAACGGCGCCCAGACCATCATCGACGAGTTCATCTCCGCCGCCGAGCAGAAGTGGGGCCAGCGCTCGAGCGTCGTGCTGCTGCTGCCGCACGGCTATGAGGGCCAGGGACCCGACCACTCGTCGGCCCGCATCGAGCGCTACCTTCAGCTCTGTGCCGAGAACAACATGACCGTGGCGCGACCGTCGACCCCGGCGTCGTACTTCCACCTGCTGCGTCGACAGGCCTACGCCCGGCCCCGTCGACCGCTCATCGTCTTCACCCCGAAGGCCATGCTGCGACTGCGCGGTGCGACGAGCAATGTCTCCGACTTCACCAACGGCAAGTTCGAACCGGTGCTCGACGACTCCCGCATCCGGGACGCCTCGGCCGTGCGCCGGGTCGTGCTGAACGCCGGCAAGATCTACTACGACCTGCTGGCCGAGGTGGAGAAGCGCGAGCAGACCGACGTCGCGCTCGTTCGGCTGGAGCAGTACTACCCGCTCCCCCAGGCCCAGCTCGACGCCGTGCTCGCCCAGTATCCGAACGCCGACCTCGTGTGGGCGCAGGACGAGCCGGAGAACATGGGGGCGTGGCCGTTCATCGGGCTCGAACTCGCCAAGCGGCTCAATGGTCGCTCGATCTCGGTGGCGTCTCGCCCGGCATCCGCCTCTCCCGCCTCGGGGTCTGCCAAGCGCAGCGCTCAGGAGCAGGTCGAACTCATCAACAAGGCGCTGACGATCGGCTAGCGGAGTGCTTGCGAACCCGACCGCCTCGTCATCGACGGGGCGGTCGGTTCGTTAAGTCGCGACTCGGCGCGAAGCCGAGTCCGGCCGCTGTCGCCGTGGGCTGCCGTCTAGCGGCTGGACTGCATTTCGCGCAGTCGCAGCAGCACCTGGTCACGCAGGTCTGCCGGCGCCTTCTCCTGGCACGCCTTCTGCACCTTGAGCGTGAGCGTCAGGCCCACGAGGTGCTCCTCGGTGCAGCCCGTGCAGGTCGCCAGGTGCTCGGCGATGTCCTGGGCGTCCTGCTCGGCCAGTTCCTGATGCAAATACTCTTCGAGTTCGGCCTTGGCCTTGTCGCAACCGCAATCGGTCATTTCTTCTTGCTCCTCGCAGTGGCGGGCCCCGCCGCCGAGATTCCGCGGTCGAGCGCGTAGTCGGCGAGGAGATCGCGAAGCAGGCGCCTGCCACGATGCAGGCGGCTCATCACGGTCCCCACGGGGGTCTTCATAATGTCGGCTATCTCCTGGTAGGAGAAGCCCTCGACGTCGGCGAAGTACACGGCCATGCGGAAATCCTCCGGGATCGCCTGCAGGGCATCCTTCACCGCACTGTCCGGCAGGTGGTCGATCGCTTCGGCCTCGGCCGAGCGGGTCGAGCGACCCTGCGTGACAGACTCGGCCCCGCCGAGCTGCCAGTCCTCAAGATCGTCAATCGTGCCCTGGTACGGGTCACGCTGCTTCTTGCGGTAGTTGTTGATGAACGTGTTCGTCAGGATGCGGTACAGCCAGGCCTTGAGGTTCGTGCCCTGCTGGAACTGGCCGAAGGCGGCGAACGCCTTGACGAAGGTCTCCTGCACGAGGTCGGCGGCGTCCGCCGGGTTGCGCGTCATGCGGAGCCCCGCGGCGTACAACTGGTCCATGAACGGAATGGCCTGGGTCTCGAAGAGCGCGCGCACATCCGCCTTGGCGTCGATCTCCGCCTGTGCGGTGGTTCCCGGCGCCGTCGTGCTCGGTGCCGTGCTGTTCGGCGCCGTCGTGTCTTCCGTCGAATTCGTCATCGCCGACAAGCTTACTTTGCCGGGATGTCGAGGAGCCGGGCGCTTTACGCCTGGCCGTTCGAGTAAGAGGGTCACCGATGTGCTTTCCGTTGTGTTCCGTGAAGTGCCGATACCCTAGTAACCGATGCAGGTATTCAAGTATTCCGGGCCAGAGTTCAATCCCTTCGGCGACGACGAGCTCGTGGTCGACGACACCCCGGGCCCCTGGCCGGCGCCACTCGCGCCCGGCCTCCTTTCGGCGCGCCTGAGCCTGCCAGGATCGAAGTCCCTCACCAACCGTGAGCTCGTGCTCTCCGCCATCGCCGACGGCCCGTCTACGCTGCGGGCGCCCCTGCACTCCAGGGACACGGCCCTCATGATCCAGGCGCTTCGCGCGCTCGGCACCGTGATCGAGGAGCTGCCGGGCGACAACGCCTACGGCGCCGACCTGCGGATCACTCCGGCCGAGCTCGCCGGCGGCACCTCCATCGACTGCGGCCTCGCCGGCACCGTGATGCGTTTCCTCCCCCCGGTTGCCGCCCTCGCCCTCGGCCCGGTGGCCTTCGACGGCGACGCTGCCGCCCGAAGGCGCCCCATGCGCACCACCATCGACTCGCTTCGCGCCCTCGGCGTGGATGTGAACGACGACGGCCGAGGCCGGCTTCCGTTCAGCCTGTACGGCACGGGCTCGGTTCGCGGTGGCGAGATCGCGATCGATGCGAGCGCGTCCAGCCAGTTCGTCTCCGGCCTGCTCCTCGTCGGCGCCCGCTTCGAGAACGGCCTCACCCTCCGGCACACCGGGGACGGACTGCCGAGCCTCGCGCACATCGAGATGACCATCGCCACCCTGGCCGGGCGCGGCGTCACCGTGCAGAGCCCGGAGCCGGGCGTCTGGGTGGTGCCGCCCGGGCCGATCTCCGGCGCGGACATCGCCATCGAACCCGACCTCTCCAACGCCGGCCCCTTCCTCGGCGCCGCCCTCATCGCCAGCGGATCGGTCACCGTCACCGGCTGGCCGAGCGAGACCACCCAGGTCGGAGCCCAGATGGCGACCATCCTCGCTGACATGGGAGCGGAGGTGCGGTTCGACGAGACCGGGGGCGGTCTCGGCGAGCTGACCGTCACCGGCTCGGGCGCGATCCACGGCATCCGCCTCGACAATTCGAGCGAACTGGCGCCGACCGTCGCTGCCCTCGCCGCCCTCGCCGACGGAGAGACGGTGCTCACCGGCATCGCCCACCTGCGTGGCCACGAGACCGACCGGCTCGCGGCGCTCAGCGCGGAGATCAACGCCATCGGCGGTGACGTGACGGAGACCGAGGACGGCCTCGTCATCCGTCCGAAGCCGATGCACGGCGGGCTCTGGCACAGCTACGAGGACCACCGCATGGCCACCGCCGGGGCCATGATCGGCCTCGCCGTTCCCGGCATCCTGGTCGACGACATCGGCACCACGGCCAAGACGCTGCCCCAGTTCGTCGAGCTCTGGATGGGCCGGCTCCTCGGCCTCAGCAAGCCCTCCGTCGATCCGCTCGGTCTCCTGTGACCGGCCAGCGGTGATCGGGGCCCGGCGGTGAGTTGGCTCACCGACGTCGATGACGACGACGAGGACAAGTACGCCGACTACGAGGCGAAGTCGAGGCCGAACCCCAAGGGCAACCGCGCGCGCACCAAGATCCGCCCGGAGCATGGCGACGCGGTCACCGGGCGCGTGTTCACCGTCGACCGCGGCCGATACTCGGTGCTCGTGGGAGAGGGCACGCCGGAGGAGCACGAGGCCACCGCCTCCCGCGCGAGCGAGCTGCGCAAGAAGGCGATCGTCACGGGCGACCTCGTCGACCTCGTCGGCGACACCTCGGGCGAGACCGGCACGCTTTCGCGAATCGTGCGCATCCAGCCCCGGACCACGGTGCTTCGACGAAGCGCGGACGACTCGGACGAGGTCGAGCGCATCATCGTGGCGAACGCCGACCAGATGCTCATCGTCGTCGCCGCGGCGAACCCGGAACCGCGGCCGCGGCTCGTGGACCGCTACCTCGTCGCCGCGTTCGACGCGGGGCTCAAGCCGATCATCTGCATCACCAAGACCGACCTCGCCGACCCCACCGAGTTCCTCGCCAACTTCGCCGCGCTCGACGTGACCGTCGTGCGCAGCGGGGCAGACGCCATGCCGACCGAGGAGATCATGGCCCTGCTGGTGGGCCACACGACGGTGGCCGTCGGCCACTCCGGCGTGGGCAAGTCCACTCTCGTCAATGCCCTCGTGCCGGACGCCAACCGGGCGATCGGCCGGGTGAACGCCGTCACCGGGCGCGGCAGGCACACCTCGTCGTCCACGATCTCCTACCGGGTGGGCGACGGCTGGATCATCGACACCCCCGGCGTGCGTTCGTTCGGGCTCGGCCACGTCAACCCCGAGAACATCCTGCGCTCCTTCACCGACCTGGCGAAGATCGCCGAGGACTGCCCTCGCGGCTGCACCCACCTGCCGGACGCGCCGGACTGCGCGATCGCCGAGCGCGTCGCGGCGGGCGAACTCGGCGAGGCCGGCGCGCTGCGGCTCGACTCCTTCCAGCGCCTGCTGGCCTCCCTCGCCGCCTGACCCGCGCCTCCCTCCTCCCTCCGTCCCCTTCCCCTTCCCCTTCCGAAATCCATGCATTTCTGATCCGGCCCCGGCGTGTCTGGGCGGCCGAGCGGCGTGTCGGCACGGATTGCATGGATTTCGGAAGGGGAGGGAGGGAGGGAGGAATTGGGACGGCGGGCCCAGGGGCGGGGCCGCCTGCCCTAGCCTTGAGACGTGACCGACACCGCCTATTCCCTGCAGTCTGACCTCAGGCTCGCCCGCGAGCTCGCCGACATGGCCGATGCCATCTCGATGGACCGATTCCGCGCCAACGATCTCGCCGTGTCGATGAAGCCGGACATGACCCACGTGACGGATGCCGACAGGGCCGTCGAGGCGGCGATCCGGGCCGCGCTCCGCGACAGCCGTCCACACGACTCCGTGCTCGGCGAGGAGGCGGGCGAGGAGCCCGGCAGCCTCGACGACTCCGGCGGGGCATCCGCCCGGCAATGGATCATCGACCCGATCGACGGCACCGCCAACTACGTGCGCGGAGTCCCGGTCTGGGCGAGCCTCATCTCGCTGGCGGTCGACGGCGTGCCCGTGGTCGGCGTCGTGAGCGCCCCGGCCCTCGGCAAGCGCTGGTGGGCCGCGAAGGGGCTCGGCGCCTTCATCGACGACACGCTCGGTTCGGCCACCGGTTCGAGCGAGCGGCGGATCGCCGTCTCGGCGGTGAGCAGCCTCGCCGACGCGTCGATGAGCTGCAGCGGCCTCCTGCGCTGGGAGCAGGCCGGCAAGCTCGACGAGTTCCTCGGCCTGGCGAGGAGCGTCTGGCGCAGCCGGGACTACGGGGACATGTGGCCGTACATGATGGTGGCCGAGGGACTCGTGGAGATCGCCGGCGAATACGACATGAAGCCGTGGGACATCGCCGCCCTCATCCCGATCGTCGAGGAGGCCGGTGGCCGCTTCACCTCGGTGGCCGGAGAGTCCGGCCCGTGGCACGGGTCCGCGATCGCCACAAACGGGCTGCTGCACGACGAGGTCGTGCGGCGCTTCGCCTGAGGGTCAGAACCGGGACCCGGCCCACAGCCCGAGGCTCGCAGCCAGCACGGAGACCACGAGCATCCCCAGACCGGTACCGAGCGCCGCGGCGAACCGGCGGCTCTGCAGGAGGCGCACCGTCTCGACGCTCGCCGTGCTGAAGGTGGTGTAGCCGCCCATGAGGCCGGTGCCGAGAACGAGTCGCCACTCCGTCGACAGCACCCCGGTGAGCGCGAGACCGACGAGAAAGCCGAGAACGAGCGAGCCCGTGACGTTGATCACCGTGGTGCCCAGCGGATAGGCGATGCGGATGCGGGACCGCAGGATGCCGTCGACGGCGAGCCGGAGGGCCGCTCCGACGCCGCCCGCGACCGAGATCGCGAGGAAGAGCAGCGGGTTCACTCGCCGTCCCCCGTCGAGCGGCGCGGCCGCCCGGCGGCGGCCGAGACGGTGATCCCCGCCCAGGCCGCGAGCGCACCGATCAGCACCGATCCGAGGCCGTAGGCCAGCGCGGGCCAGGCGCGGTCGACCGCGAAGAGGAGGCTCGTGTCGGCCGCGAGCGCACTGTAGGTCGTGAATCCGCCGAGCAGCCCGGTGCCGAGCAGCAGTCGCGCGGTTCGCCGGCCGCCCTCGTCTGTGCCGCGCCTGGCGAGGTGCTCCAGCAGCACCCCGAGCGCGAAGGCCCCGACGACGTTGATGCCGAGCACGGCGACATCGATGCCTCCGACCGGAGGAAGCAGCAGGCCGAGGGCCTCGCGCAGCGCCGTTCCGACCGCCCCGCCGACGGCGACGAGCCCCAGGTAGCGCCAGCGCAGATGGATGGGCCGCGCACCCTCGCGACCGTCGTGGGCCCTGCCGGTCAAGCGGGTTCCCAGGGCAGCGGCTGCTCGATCGACACCGGGGCCTGAGGAATCACGACGACCGGGCGGTGTTGGCGATGGGCGAGCTGGGCCGCGACCGAGCCACCGAAGAACTCCCGGATGCCTCGCCTCGACGAGGTGCGTCGGGTGCCGACGACGATCATCGCGGCGTCGACCGCCTCGGCGAGGTGGCCGAGCGCGCGGGCCGGATCACCGGCGAGCGCGCGAGTGCTCCAGCGCACGTTCCGTGCCGAGAGCAGCGACTCGAGGTGGGCGGCGAGTTCCGGGTCGAAGACCTCGTCGCGCAGCTCGGGCAGGTCGGGGTCGAAGGGGAGCGATCGCACGCTCCCGTCGGCCAGCTCCTCCACCACGTAGCGGCTCGTCTCCACGAACGCGCAGACGAGCTGGGCCTCGAATCGGCTGGCGAACATCGCGGCCTGGAGCACCACGTCATCCGATTGCCCTGGCACGATGCCGACGACGACGGACCTCGGTTGCGTGGTCATGATTCCCGTCCTCTCCCGGCCGGATGCTGACACCAGCTTGCCAGACCGGTGGGCCGAAACCCAGCGGACTCCCCCCGAGGGCCAGACACGGCGAGAGCGCGGCCACCCCGAGGGGCGACCGCGCTCGACGTCTCCCGGTGCCGCTACACCGAGCGGTGCGCGGTCGCGAGGCCGTGCTTCTTCGCGTCGGCGAAGTCCACGTCCCGCAGCGAGGCTCCCCTGGTCTCGCGCAGCGTGATCACGGTGAACGCCGTGATGGCGCAGGCGATCACGATGTAGATGGCCACCGGCACCCACGACTTGTACTGCTGAAGCAGCGCCGTCGCGATGATCGGGGCGAGCGAGCCGGCGAGGATCGACGTGACCTGGTAGCCGAGCGAGACCCCCGAGTAGCGCATGCGGGTGGGGAACATCTCCGACATGATTGCCGGCTGGCCGGCGTACATGAAGGCGTGGAAGCACAGGCCGATGGTGATGGCCAGCACGATGACGACCGGGTTGAGAGTGTCGAACATCGGGAATGCGAAGAACGCCCAGGTGGCGCCGAGCACCGCCCCGATCAGGTAGACAGGCTTGCGGCCGATCCGGTCGGAGAGGCGGCCGACCTGCGGGATCACGAGGAAGTGCACAGCGTGCGCGATCAGCAGGGCCAGCAGCAGCTGGCTCGTGTTGTACTGGTGCACCGTGACGAGGTAGACGATCGAGAAGCTCACGATGATGTAGTAGAGGATGTTCTCCGCGAACCGCAGGCCCATCGCCTGGAGGATGCCCTTGGGGTACTTGCGGATGACCTCGCCCACGCCGTAGCTGATCGCCTTCTCGGCCTCCACCTGGGCGCGCGCCTCGAGAAAGATCGGTGCCTCGCTCACGTGGGTGCGGATGTAGTAGCCGATGAGCACGATGATGGCCGAGAGCCAGAACGCCACCCTCCAGCCCCAGCCGAGGAACTGGTCGGAAGGGAGGATCCACGACATCGTCAGCAGCACGAGGGTCGCCAGGAGGTTGCCCACCGGCACCGCCGCCTGCGGCCAGCTCGACCAGAATCCGCGGGACTTGTCCGGGCTGTGCTCGGCAACGAGCAGCACGGCCCCGCCCCACTCGCCGCCGACCGCGAAGCCCTGGATGAAGCGCAGCGCCACGAGCAGCGCCGGCGCCCAGTAGCCGATGGTGTTGTAGCCCGGCAGGCAGCCCATGAGGAAGGTCGCGACCCCCACCAGGATGATCGTCACCTGCAGGGTGTGCTTGCGGCCGAGGCGGTCGCCGATCTGGCCGAACACGATGCCGCCGATGGGGCGCGCGATGAAGCCGACCGCGTAGGTGAGGAAGGCGGCGATGATGCCGTCGAGCTGGGTGCCCGCGTTGGGGAAGAAGAAGGTGCCGAAGACGAGGCTGGCCGCGGTCGCGTAGAGGAAGAACTCGTACCACTCCACCACGGTGCCGGCCATGGAGGCGGCGACGATCTTCTTGAGCCCGGAGGTCTCTGCGCTGCCGCCTCGCGGTCCCCCACGTCCCGTTTCGACGGTTTCGGCGCTGCTACTGACGCTCATCTGTGTCTCCTCCGGTGTCGTCGCTGACACCTGTCGTGGGAACCCGCCGCTCTCGACTGCTGCGCTACGGGGCTCCACTGAGTATTCCTGCAGAGATGGTGGGCATCAATGACCACTTGCGCACATTTCGTGTGCATACTTGCAGATATGTTGGATCCGATGGCGCCTCCGCCCGCACCCCATCCCGACGACCTTCTCATCCTGCTGGCCGTGTCGCGAACCGGACGATTCACCACGGCCGCCGAGAGCCTCGGTCTCAATCACACCACGGTCTCGCGCCGGATCGGCGCCCTCGAGAAGTCCCTCGCCGGGCGGGTGCTCTCCCGCACCGTCGGCGGCTGGGAACTCACCGACCTCGGTCGCCGTGCGGTGCGCGCCGCGGAAGACGTGGAGTCGGCGGTGTCGATGCTCGGCGGCGCACCGGGCGACGCGCGGCAGCTCACCGGGGTGGTGCGGATGTCGGCGACCGACGGGTTCAGCGCCTACATCGCCGCCCCCGCGATCGCAGCCCTGCAGCGCGACAATCCCACCCTGAGCGTGGAGATCGTCACCGTGACCCGGCGGGCGATGCAGCACCGCTCGGGGCTCGACATCGAGATCGTGGTCGGCGAACCGCAGGTGCACCGGGCGGAGGCGATCAAGCTCGGCGACTACGTGCTCGGCATGTACGCCTCGCGCGAGTATCTCGCCGAGCACGGCACACCCACCACCGTGGACGAACTCATCGCGCATCCGCTCGTCTACTTCGTGGATTCGATGCTTCAGGTGGACGACCTCGATGCGCCGAGGAGGCTCGTGCCGACCATGCGCGACGCGATCAGCTCCACGAACGTCTTCGTGCACGTGGAGGCGGCGAGGGCCGGGGCCGGCATCGGCTTCCTGCCGTGCTTCATGGCCGACCGGCACCCGGACCTCGTGCGCCTGCTGCCCGGGGACTTCGCCGAGATGCTTCCGTATTGGATGGTGCTGCGGTCGGAGTCGCTTCGGCAACCGGCGGTCGCCGCGGTCGCCGACGCCCTGCGCGAGCAGACCCGCGCCTTCCACACCGAACTGATGGGAGCCGCGGCCGAGCCGGCGCCCCCGGGCGATCAGCGCGCCGACCAGCCGCCGTCCATCGTGTAGCTCGCCCCGGTGACCATGGCGGCCTCCCGGGAGGCCAGCCAGGCCACGAGCGAGCCGACCTCCTCCGGCTCGACGAGCCGCTTGATCGCGCTCTCGGTGAGCATCACCCTCTCGAGCACCTCGGACTCGGGGATGCCATGAGCGAGCGCCTGCTCGGCGATCTGCTTCTCCACGAGCGGGGTGCGCACGTAGCCGGGGCTCACGCAGTTGCTCGTGACGCCGAATGGCCCGCCCTCCAGCGCCGTGACCTTCGACAGCCCCTCGAGACCATGCTTCGCCGAGACGTAGGCCGCCTTGAACGGCGACGCGCGGATTCCGTGAACCGACGACACGTTGATGATGCGTCCGAAGCCCCGCTGGTACATGCCCGGGAGCGCCGCCCTGATCAGGAGGAATGGGGCCTCGAGCATGAGCGAGATGATGCGCCGGAAGTCGCGCGGGTCGAAGTCCTGGATCGGGCTGATGCGCTGGATGCCCGCGTTGTTGACGAGGATATCCACGCCATCGAGGGCCTCGGCGAGCGCGCGGTCGCCGAGCGCGTCTGCGTCGAGCAGGTCGATCGCCCACGACGACCCGCCGATCTCGGCGGCGAGCTCCGCCGCACCGATCGCATCGACGTCGGCGACCACCACGTGGGCGCCGCGCGCGGCGAGGGCCCGAGCGGCGGCCGCTCCGATGCCGCTCGCGCCACCGGTGACGACGGCACGGCTCCCGCCCAGCGGCCCACCCCCGCCCGTCGAGTCGTTGCCAGCAGGCGGTCTGGGCTCGCTCATCGGTGCTCTCTCCTCGTGAACGTCGACATCGCTCCGGGCGTGCTGGCGGCACCATTTTCGGCCCCGGAGAGGACCTAATGAGTATTCCTGCACCTGGAACGCCGGTCAACCGGCGTATTCGCACTGGGCATCTGCAGAATTGCAAACGGTGCGGCGCGCAGGCTCCGGGCCGGGAGGGTCCGCGCAATACACTTGCACTCGTGTGCCCCACTGACGAGCGGACGGAAGCGATGACGCTTCCCCTCCTGCACCGAGTCGCGGCCGTTCGCCGCGACACCACCACCGATACGGACTGGAGGTCGCTCGAGAGGCGCTTCGACGCCGAGTTCCCCCGGCTCGAGAGACTCTTCCGTGACATCTACGGCGACGGCCAGGAGGCGGTGGAGCAACTCGCGCTGTTGGCGATCGACGCGGCGAATTCCTGGCAGGACAGGCCGGCGGACCTCAAGGCCATCGACTCGCGGCGCGCGGCCACTCCCGACTGGTTCCAGTCCAACCGCATGCTGGGCGGAGTCTGCTACGTCGACCTCTACGCGGGCGACCTCTCCGGCATCCGGGCCAGGATCCCCTACTTCCGCGAACTCGGCCTCACCTACCTGCACCTGATGCCGCTCTTCCTCGCGCCGGCGGAGAACTCCGACGGCGGCTACGCCGTCTCGAGCTATCGCGCCGTCAACCCCAGCCTCGGAACGATGGCGCAGCTCGCCGACCTCACCGCGGAGCTGCGGGAGAACGGAATCTCGCTCGTCGTCGACTTCATCTTCAACCACACCTCGAACGAGCACGAGTGGGCGCGGGAGGCCCTCGCCGGCGACCCGGAGCACGAGGCCTTCTACTGGATCTTCCCGGACCGGGAGATGCCGGACGCCTACGAGCAGACGGTGCGGGAGATCTTCCCCGACGACCATCCCGGCTCGTTCGTGCGGCTGGACGACGGCCGATGGGTGTGGACCACCTTCCACTCGTTCCAGTGGGACCTCAACTACCAGAATCCCGCCGTGTTCCGGGCGATGGCGGGCGAAATGCTGTTCCTCGCCAACCAGGGCGTGGACGTGCTGCGGATGGACGCCGTGGCGTTCATCTGGAAGGAGCTCGGCACCTCGTGCGAGAACCTGCCCCAGGCGCACTGGCTCATCCAGGCCTTCAACGCGGTGTGCCGAATCGCCGCGCCGTCGCTGCTCTTCAAGTCGGAGGCGATCGTGCATCCCGACCAGGTCGTGGAGTACATCGACGAGAAGGAGTGCCAACTCAGCTACAACCCGCTGCAGATGGCGCTGATCTGGAGCTCACTCGCCACCCGGGACGTGCGGATGCTGTCCCAGGCCCTCGACCGGCGTCATGAGATCGCGCCGGGCACGGCCTGGGTCAACTACGTGCGCAGTCACGACGACATCGGCTGGACCTTCGCCGACGAGGACGTCGCCGAGCTCGGCATCAACGGGTCCGACCACCGCCGATTCCTCAACGCCTTCTTCGTCAACCGGTTCGAGGGGAGCTTCGCGCGCGGGGTGCCGTTCCAGGACAATCCGCGCACCGGGGACTGCCGCATCTCCGGCACCACGGCCTCGCTCGCCGGACTCGAGGCGCACGACCCCCAGGGCGTCGACCGGGTGCTGCTTGCCCACTCGATAATCCTGAGCACGGGCGGCATCCCCCTGCTCTATCTGGGCGACGAGGTGGGGCAGCTCAACGACTACGGCTACCTTGACGTGCCGGCCCACGCTGACGACAGCCGGTGGGTGGGTCGGCCGAAGTATCCCGCCGACGCCTACTTCCACCGGAACGACCCGGCGACCGCCGCCGGCGCCCTCTACACGCGCCTGCGCCGGCTCATCGACACCCGAGCGGGCACCCCGGAGTTCGCGGGCGGCCGCCTCGTGCCGTTCGACGCGAAGAACGACCACGTGCTCGGCTACCAGCGACCCGGCCGGGGCGGCGGGTCGGCGGTGGTGGTGCTCGCGAACTTCGCGGACAGCGCGGAGAGGGTCGCCGCGCTCACGCTCTCCGGGCTGCCCGCGGTCGCCCTCGACCTCGTGACCGGCACGCGGGTGCTGCTCTCCGGCGGTCTGCTGCTCGCCCCGCACCAGTTCGTCTGGCTGCGGGTGGACTGAGCCGGGGCTAGTGCGACTTGCGGTCCAGGGCGGCGAGGTCGACCTCCACGAGCGACCGCATCCGGTCGATGCGGTCGATGGCATAGTCCGGGTCCCGGTGTGCCCCGAAGGTGCGCTCGAGCCGGCTCACGATGGTCCTGCCCAGTTCCGCCCAGGCCTGGGCCCTGGCGGTCTCCACCACGTCGTCCACGAACGCCTCGTCCCCCACGAGTCGCTCGAGCTCCTCGGAGAGGGCAGCGTAGATCTTGCCCCGGTGGGTGAGCACCCGGTAGTCGCGCGGGCCGTAGTCGTGGTCGCGGATCGACGATCCCCTCGCCCCGGACACGGCGACCGCGAGCCGGTTCATGCGCCTCGCGTAGCCCGCCTGTTCCCGGGACAGCACGGCGAGCTCGCTCTTCACCAGTCCGGCCGTCTCGGCCGGGTCGAACGCCAGGTCGTCACGAAGGGCACCGACGATTATGCGGTTCTTGACCTCCATCGTGAGGGCCGAACGGGCGATGAGCATGGCCTCCTCGACCGCGTGCTCGACCGTGATGGGCTCGGCGCGGGGCACCGGCACGTACGGTCGGGCCGGCGCAGATCGCCGTTCGCGTTTCCTGGCCATCGGTCGATGTCCCGCTCTCCACGTGCGCGTAGCCGAATGCGATCGCCGACGGAAGGTGGTCAACGGTGCGCGATAACGACCATGGTGGAGATGGGGGGAATTGAACCCCCGTCCACTGCTGTGGTCATGTGCCTTCTACGGGTGTAGCCAGTGAAAGCGTTCTACTCGGCTCCGGAATTTGCCACTGGCATCCAATCCGACGAGCCCAGCCCTGGTAAAAGTCCCGCTGTGCCCCGAAGGCGTAACACAGCAGCAATCCCTCTAAATTGCGCCAGGATCCGGTTAGAGAGCGTCGCCGGTCTGACGGACTTCATTTAGTGCTTTTGCTTATGCAGCAAGAGCGAAGTCAGCGCGGTTTGTTTTCGCACTTATTGTTTGCAGAGATCGTTAACGAGTTAACCCTGCATCCTCGACCCGCTTCTCACACTTGCGCAGGCAATGTCGAAACCGATCATCCCCATGCTCACCCCGGGCAGCCGAATTCTCTGCTGGAGGCGGTCGTTATCGCGCACTGTTGACTTGTCAATCAGCACCCTCGCGGGCGCTGGCTTCGCTACCGAGGCAGCCCTCTATCCTACGCCGGATCGGGCGCGGAAGCGAGCGGTCGCCACCGACGCCGGATCGGGGCCCGGTCAGTCCCCCAGGTGGCGCCGGGCGGACATCGCCCGATCGGCCTCGCGGTTGTCCTGGCGCTCCCGCAACGCCTGGCGCTTGTCGTACTCCTTCTTGCCCTTGGCCACGGCGAGCTCCACCTTGGCATTGCCGTCGCTGAAGTAGATCGACAGGGGGACGAGCGTGTACCCGCCCTCCTTCACCTTGTTGTGGATCTTGAGGATCTGGGCCTTGTGCAACAGCATCTTGCGCTTGCGGCGGGGCGGATGATTGTTCCACGACCCCTGGTTGAACTCGGGGATGTGCACGGCGTCGAGCCAGGCCTCGCCGTTCTCGATGAACCCGTAGCCGTCGACGAGGGACGCCCTGCCGGCCCGCAGCGACTTCACCTCGGTTCCCGTCAAGACCAGTCCGGCCTCGAAGGTGTCCTCGATGGTGTAGTCGTGGCGGGCTTTACGATTGGTGGCCACAACCTTCTGGCCACGTTCCCTGGGCACGATTCACTCCTGTTGTCCGGCCCACACGTCGTGAGCAGCCCATCAGTCTAACCTGAGCTTCCCACCGCGCTCCACCGCGGACGGGTTCTAGACCTTCAGGTACCGGCCGATCGCGAAGCTCGCCGACGACGCGGCAAGCACAGCGCCCACCACGAGCAGGATCGGCACCACGATCAGGGCGTCGGACATCCCGATGAACGGGGTGTCCTGGGCCTGGCCGCCGAGGTAGCCCTGCACGAAGAACTTCACGATCGCGACGACGGCCGCGCTCGCGAGAACCGATCCGATGAGCGCGGCGATCACCCCCTCGAGAATGAACGGCGTCTGGATGAACCGGTTCGATGCTCCGACCAGCCGCATGATCCCCAGCTCGCGGCGCCGGGAGAACGCCGACAGGCGGATGGTCGTGGCGATGAGCAGCACGGCGGCGACGAGCATCAGCGCGGCGACGCCGACGGCGGTGAAGCTCGCGGCGTTGAGCGCGGTGAAGATCGGATCGAGGTACTTGCGTTGGTCCTTCACCTGTTCGACCCCGGGCAGGTCAGACACGCTCTCCACGATCACGTCGGCCTGCTGAGGGTCCTTGAGGTTGATCCAGAAGGTCTCCGGCAGGAAGGCAGGCGTCACGAAGTCCGAGCCGGTGGTGTCGCCGAACTGCGCCTTGTACTCGGCGTAGACTTGGTCGTGGTTCTCGAAGTCGACCCTCTTGATCAGGCCGGCGATGGCGGGCGACTTGAGCTGCGCCTCGACCAGCGCCTTCTGGTCCTTCGTCGCCTCGGCGAGCTTGCAGTTGCCGTCGGTCGACAGGCTCGTGCACATGTAGACGGCCACCTGGGCCCGGTCGTACCAGTAGCCCTTCATCTGGCCGATCTGGAACTGGAGCAGGATCGCCGCCCCCACGAAGGTGAGGGAGATGAAGGTGACGAGAACCACGGACACGACCATCGAGAAGTTGCGTCGCAGTCCGTGTCCGACCTCCGACATGATCAGGCCGAACCTCATCGGATCGCCTCCTCGGCCTGGCCGGCAATGCCGAGATTCTGGCGCGGCATGGACGACGGGCCGAAGCCCTGGAGCGGAATCGTCTGGGTCTGGTAGCCGCCCTGGCGTTCGTCGCGCACGATCTGGCCGCTCACCAGTTCGATCACCCGGCGCTGCATCTGATCGACGATTCCCGCGTCGTGGGTGGCCATGATCACGGTGGTGCCGCTCTGGCTGATCCGCTCGAGCAGAGTCATGATGCCCGCGCTCGTGGAGGGGTCGAGGTTTCCCGTCGGCTCGTCGGCGAGCAGGATGGCCGGCTTGTTGACGATGGCGCGCGCGATCGCGACGCGCTGCTGCTCGCCGCCCGAGAGCTCGTGCGGGAGCCGATTGGTCTTGCCGGCGAGACCGACCATCTTGAGCACGTCTGGCACGGCCTCCTGGATGAAGCCGCGGGACTTGCCGATCACCTGAAGCGAGAAGGCCACGTTGTCGAACACGTTCTTCTGCGGCAGCAGCCGGAAGTCCTGGAAGACGACACCGAGGTTGCGCCGGAAGAACGGCACCTTGCGGCTCGTGAGCCCGCCGAGGTTCTGGCCGAGCACATGGATCTGGCCCTTCGAGGGGCTCTCCTCCTTGAGCACGAGTCGCAGAAAGCTCGACTTGCCGCTGCCGGACGCCCCAACGAGGAACACGAACTCACCGCGTAATATCTCAAGCGTCACCGCATTGAGCGCCGGCCGCGCGTTGCCCTTGTAGAGCTTGGTTACCTGATCAAACCGAATCATGACCCTCCGACTCTAGGTTCGGCCGAGGCATCCTGAGCACAGCGACAGGCCGGATGCCCGGACTCTCAGGTTTCTCGACCGGCGAGACTCCTCGCGAGGTGCGAGGTGCGGCTGCCGAGCCGCCCGTCAGCGCTCCGACCCCGCCACGATCCCGCGAATGAAGTAGCGCTGCAGGAACAGATAGGCCACCAGCACCGGAAGGAAGCCCATCAGCGACGCGGCGGCGGCCGCCCCGAGGTTGCTGGACTGGGTGGAGAAGAAGGCGCCGATCGCCGGCGCGATGGTCTTCACCTGCGGGTCGGTCAGCACGTAGACCGACAGCGCGTAGTCGTTCCAGATCGCGACGCCGGCGAGGATCACCACCGTGGCGGTGACGGGCTTGAGCATCGGGAAGATCACCAGGAAGAGCACCTGGAGCAGGTTGGCCCCATCCATCACCGCCGCCTCCTCCACCGCGATCGGCAGCGATCGCATGAAGGAGGAGTAGAGGAAGATCGCGAGCGGAAGCTGGGTCGTCGCCATCACCAGGATGATGCCCCAGTAGGTGTTGATCGCCCCCAAGCGGTTGAGCATCGAATACAGCGGAACCAGGATGCTCAGCGGCGGAATCATGATCAGGCCGATGATCGCGAGCAGCACCGCCTTGTTGAGCGTCGTCCGCCGACGGGCGAGGGGGTAGGCGGCGAGCGCGCCGAGAACGCAGACGATGGCGGTGGCGACGACGGTGACGACCGCGCTGTTGCCGATTGCCCGGAGTATGCCGCCGTCCCGGATGGCGGTGTCGAAGTTGCCCCAGAACAGGTCGCCGATCGGGAGCAGCCACTGCGAGGAGAGGTCCGTCCTGGTCTTGAGCGCCGTGGTCAGGGCGACGTAGAAGGGCAGCAGCTGCAGCAGGATCACCGCGAGGAGCGCCGCGCCGATCGCGATCCTGCCGGTGCGCCGGCCCGCCGTGCGAGCGCCGCTCACTGCTGCTCCAGTCGTCGGCGATTGAGAAGGGCATTGAGCGCGAGGGTGAAGACGGCGATGATGATGAAGAGCACGATCCCCATCGCCGAGGCGTACCCGGCGCTCTGGTTCTCGAAGTAGGTGACTCCAATCAGCGTCGACACCGAGTTGGTGGTGTAGCCGGGGCCGCCGCCCGTCATGACCTTGATCACGTCGAAGAGCTTGAGCCCGCCGATCAGGTTGAGCACGATGCTCGTCGCGAAGGCCGGCTGCAGCAGGGGAAGGGTGATCGCGGTGAACCGCTGCCACGACCCTGCACCGTCGAGCATCGCGGCCTCGTAGTAGCTGGTGGGGATCGCCTGCAGGCCGGCGAGATAGATGATCATCGAGATGCCCACGAACTGCAGGGAGTTGACCACCACGATGATGGCGACCGCCGCCGACTGGTCGCTCAGCCACGCCACGCGCGCCCCGCCGAAGAACACGACGATGTCGTTGAACGCCCCCTGGTTGTACTGGAAGAGCAGGTAGTACATCGTGCCCATGATCACGGGCGAGACGAGCACCGGCAGGTAGATGATGGCCCGCGCGGCGGATCGGCCGCGGAATGGCCGGTCGAGGGCCACCGCGAGCGCGAGCCCGAGCAGCTGCTGCAGCACGGTGCTGCCGATCCCATACCCGAAGGTGTTGAGCAGAACGAGCCTGAAGGTGGCGTCCTGGAAGAGCCGCAGGTAGTTCTGCAGCGCGACGAAGGCCCTGTCCGGGCTGTAGCCGTCCCAGTCGGTGAAGGAGAAGCCGACTCCGCTGAGCAGCGGATAGACCGTGAAGACGGCGAACAACAGCACCGCCGGCAGGTAGAGCAGGTTGATGAGTCCGCCGCCCCGCACCCGCGGTCGCACCCTCCTCGGCGCGACCCGGGCGGGCGCGGCCGCCAGGGCGGTGCCCCGCGTCGAGGCCTGAGTCATGCGCGCTCCCGGTCGGCCTTCGCGGCTACTTGGTCTGGGCATCCAGTCTGGCGAAGTCCTTCGACATAGTGGAAACCCCCGCGGCGACGTTCGCCTTGCCGCCCGTCACCACCGAGTCCGCGGTCGTCACCATGGTGTTCCACATGCCGTTGGGCAGGTAGACCCGGTCGAAGTATGGCACGAGTGGGTATTTGCCCGGCTTCACGACCGAGTCATAGCTGGCCTGCAGCGCTCCGAGGTCGGGCGTCACATTCGTCAGCCCCGGGATGGAGCCAGCGGCCTTCGCGAGAACCGTGGCGTTGGCCGGCTTGGCCAGGTAGGCGATGAATGCCTTCGCATCCTTGAGGTGCTTCGAGGTCTTCGAGATCCCGAACGCGTTCATCTCCCCGCCGATCAGGTACGGCTTGCCGCCGGTGAGCGAGGGCACGGGGAAGTAGCCCAGGTTGGCCTTGGGGTTGTACTGGAGCGCATCGCCGGCCGTGGTGTTCTGGCTGAACGCGAACGCGGCCTTGCCGGTCGCCAGGGCACGAGACATGTCGTCGGATGTCGCGGAGACGTAGTCGGGGTTGAACAGCGACTCCTTCTTCCACGCCGCGATCAGGTCGAGCACGTGGGTGTACGGGGCGTCGACGAAGGTGCCGCCGGACAACTTGGCGAGCTCCGACTTCGAGTACGCCCCGGAGGCGATCCAGTCGGCGAGGTTGCCGGCCGGCCCGTTGGCCTTGCCGGAGACGGTGATCGGCGCGATGCCGGTGGCGGCGATCTTCTCGGCCGCCGCGCCGAAGGCATCCCAGGTGGTGAGGCCGGCGACCGAGACGCCCGAGGCCGCGAGCACGTCCTTGTTGTAGATGATGCCCGCGACATCCGTGTCCACCGGGAAGGCGAAAAACTGTCCACTGGCGTTCTTCATCGCCGGGGCGAGGGCCGGGTTGAAGTCCTTCGCCCAGGCCTCGTTCTGCAGCGGAACGAGGAACTTGCTGTACCGCAGCAGAGACCAGCCGTGCGTCCACCAGATGTCCGGCACGTTGCCCGAGGCGAGGCGCACCTTGATGTCCGATTCGTAGCTGGAGGTCGATGGCCTGAGATCAACGGTGATTCCCGGGTTCGCCGATTCGAACTTCTTCGTGATGGTCGTGAGCTGCTTGAGGAACACGGAGTCCACCGACTGCCCGGTCTGGAACTCCAGGGTGGACTTCGGCTGGCTCGACCCGGGCGCTGAGCCGCACCCGACCAGCGCGAGAACGAGGGCAGTCGCACCGGCGACGACGAACAGCGATCGCGATCTCATTGACATTCCTCCATTGGGATGTGAAATTTGCTTCGTTTCGCCGTCGGGCCAGCCGCGGCCGGGCAGTCGCCTGCTGGACCTTCGCGAAAAGCTACACGAGTCACTAGTCAAGCGCAAGGATCGCCGCACTCGTTTCATTGACTGGACACCTGGCGCCCAAACAGGGTGTTGACGCGTGTAGATTTCCTGTGCAACTGTGAGCTATCTCCAGAAAGGGTCACACCATGTCGATCTCCATTGGCGTCGTGGGCGCCGGTCAGTTCGCCGGCCAGTTCACGAAGCTGTTCAAGCTGCATCCCGGGGTCTCCCGCGTCCACGTCACGGACCTCCTGCCCGAGCGGGCAAGCGAGCTCGACGAGCTGCAGGGGCTGGACGGGACGTTTCCCGACTTCGAGGCGATGTTGGCCTCGGATGTCGACGCGGTCGCCATCTTCACCCAGCGCTGGACGCATGGCGCGCTGGTTCTCGCCGCCCTCCGCGCGGGCAAGCACGTCTATTCGGCGGTGCCGATGGCGATCTCCCGCGACGAGATCGCCGCCATCATCGACGCGGTGCGCGAGACCGGGCTCACCTACATGATGGGCGAGACGAGCTACTACAACCCGGCGACCGTCTTCGCTCGCAAGAAACTCGCCTCCGGCGCCTTCGGCCGGGTCTTCTACGCGGAGGGTGACTACGTTCACGACATGGACCTGGGCTTCTACGCCGCGTACGAGTACAGCGGGGGCGCGGAGTGGAAGCGCACGGCGAGCTATCCGCCCATGCTCTACCCCACGCATTCCATCGGCGGCGTTCTCGGCGCCCTGCCGACGCACGCGGTCAGCGTGAGCTGCATCGGTGTGCGGGACCAGCGCGGGGACGGCGTGTTCGATCGCGAGACGAGCATGTTCGACAATGACTTCTCCAATGCGACCGCCCTGTTCGAACTGGACGGCGGCGGATCGATGCGCATCAACGAGATGCGCCGGGTCGGCTACCCGTCCCACATCCGCGAGTCCCGATTCCGCTTCTTCGGCACCGAGGGCAGCTTCGAGCAGCTCGCCGAGGTCTCGGTCTGGCAGACCAAGGACGGCGTCGAAGACGTCTCGACCCTTCTCGCCACCGCCGAGACGATGTCGCCCGACGACGAGATCCTGGCGCACGTCGCCCCCGAGCTTCGCACCTCGTTCATCTCCGGCCACGCCGAGGTCCACGACTCGTCTCGCCTCCCCGACTCGTACATCGGCGCACCGGACGGGCACGAGGGAAGCCACCACTTCCTCGCCGACGACTTCGTCACCGCGGTGGTCAACGGATCGCTGCCGCCGGTGAACGCCTGGGTGGCCGCGCGATTCACGCTCCCGGGAATCGTCGCCCACGAGTCAGCGCTCAACGGCGGCGCCCGCCTGCCGATCGACGATTTCGGCGACGCTCCCGAGTCGCTCCCGGTCGCGGTCAGCGCGGGAGCGGAGCCGGCATCGGCGCGCTGATCGACCGGCGATATATCATCGGTTCCACGCCGCCCCGCGCGGTCATGTTCGAGCACCCTGGCACCCAGGCGCACCGAGAAAGGTCGGGCCGCAATGGACACGGTTGACGCCGCCCCCGCCAGACGGGCGACGCGGGCCGATGTCGCTCGTTACGCCGGGGTGAGCCCCGCCGTCGTGAGCTACACCGTGAACGCCGGCCCCCGCGCGGTGGCCCCCGCCACCCGCGCTCGGGTGCAAGAGGCGATCCGTGTGCTCGGCTACCGCCCGAATGCCGCGGCCCGGGCGCTCAAGATCGGTCACACGAAGATGTTCGGTGTCGTGGTTCCGGACTCCGGAAACCCGTTCTTCGTGGAGCTCGGCCGCGTTCTCGAGCACACCGCGACCGCGCACGGCTATGCCCTCATCGTGGTGAACTTCGACGGCCCCGGCCACGATGTCGCCAGCAGCATCCGGGAGCTCGCCCTGCGGCAGGTCGACGGGATGATCGTGGCCGCCCAGGTGACGATGCCGACCCTGGCCGCGATCAGCGAGTGCGGCATCCGCACCGTGCTGATCAACCAATTCACGGCCGTCGACGGCGTGCCGTCGGTCGGACCCGACCTCTACGAGGGTGCCCGCCTGGGCGTCAACCACCTCATCGGGCACGGACACACCACCATCGGGTACGTGGGCGAGATGGGGCCACCGGACGTGAGGGAACGCGGCTGGCGGGATGCCCTCACCGCCGCCGGGCTCACGGCAGGACCCGCAGCGGCCGCCGCCTTCTCCCGGGAGGGGGGATACGCCGCTGGCCAGCAGCTGATCGCCGACGACAACCGCCCGACCGCCATCTTCGTGAGCTCGGACTTCCAGGCCGTCGGCGTGCTCCGCGCCCTCCACGAGGCGGGGATCGCCATTCCCGACGAGATCGCCGTCGTCTCCTTCGACGGATCGCCAGAGGCCGAGTACACCTGGCCCGCCCTCACCACGGTGCAGCAGCCCGTGGCGGAGATGGCGGAGGAGGCGGTCGAGCGGCTCGTCGCCCCCACGGCATCCGACGCCTTCAGCCGCTACCCCACCAACCTCATCGTGCGGCAGAGCTGCGGATGCGGCATGCCGGTCTGAGCCGGTCCGTCTCTCGGCGCCGGGCCTCGAACCGGGCGCTCAGGCGGTGGCGCGCAGCAGGAGCGTGTGGCTCACCGTGCGCTGCACCTCGGGTCCCGTCATCGGGAGCTCGCCCGCGTGCATCCCCACAGCCAGTTCGACCGCGAGCCGCCCGACGGCGCGGAGGTCGAGGGCCAGGCTGGACAGCTCCGGCGTGACGATCTCGCCGATCGACAGGCCGTCGATGCCGAGGACCGCACAGCGGCCCGGGATCTCGACCCCCACGCGATGGAGCTCCTTCATGGCCCCCATCGCGACCAGGTCGTTGAACGCGATCACCGCATCGACCTCGGGCCTCGACTCGAGCAGTCGCCGCATGACGCCGACACCGTCGGCAATGGTGGGACCACCCGCGATGCGGATCGGCTCGAGGCCGCGCTCGACCATGATCTTCTCGAACAGCTCGCCGCGGTCGGACGGCTCGTGGCCGCTGCCGGCGTCGAGCATCGCGATGTGCCGCCGGCCGGCGTCGAGCAGGTGCGCGATGCCGGAGCGCAGACCGGGCTCGAAGTCGAAGGTGATCACCGACCGGTCCCCCGGCTCCGGAGCCTTCTCGAGCACGACGACCGGCAGGTCGCCGAAGATCTCGTCGAGCTCGTCTGGGCCCACCCGAAGGTAGCCGATTACGGCGTCGACCTGCATGGCGAGCGACTCGAGGATCGGGCGCGGCCCGGCGACGCCATGGGCGGTGTCGGCGAAGATCACGTTCCAGCCCGACTCCGCCGCCGACGACACCACGCTGGCCGCCAACTCGGAGTAGAACGGGTTGGTCATGTCATCGAGCAGCAGCCCCATGGTGAGCGGATGCGGGACGACCAGTCCCCGGGCGAACCGGCTCGGGCGGTACTT
This sequence comes from Lacisediminihabitans sp., assembly GCF_043726815.1. Classification (NCBI taxonomy): domain Bacteria; kingdom Bacillati; phylum Actinomycetota; class Actinomycetes; order Micrococcales; family Microbacteriaceae; genus Lacisediminihabitans; species Lacisediminihabitans sp. The sequence goes on along the minus strand of NZ_JAYSJZ010000045.1, from coordinate 63,363 downwards.
GAGTGCCCTCGCCACCTCGAGCACCCGCTGCTTCGTCGCGGGGTTGATGCCCGACATGTTGTTCATGGCGCGGGTGACGGTTTGGCGCGAGACGCCGGCCTCGCTCGCCACATCCAGGATCGTCGCGGGCTTCGCTCGCGACCGTTCCGGCTTCATGTTCTGCACCCTAGCAGTCGGCCCGGCGGCCGCCGCCCCTCAGCCGGCCAGGTCCAGCCACCGCACCTGGTCATCCGTCAGTTCGATACTCAGCCCGGCCATGGAGGTGCGCGTCTCGGAGATCGAGCGAGGCCCGAAGAGGGGGAAGGTCGGGAACGGCTGGTGCAGCACGTAGGCCAGCGCCACCGCCGTCGCCATCACGCCGAGCTCGGCGCCGAGCTGTTCGGCCCGACGGAGGCGCTCGAAGTTGCCGTCGCCGTAGTAGCAGCGCACGAGCTCCGGGTCGGAGAGGTCATCCGGCCGAGCCCTGCCCGTGAAGAACCCCCTGGCCTGCGACGACCACGGGAACAGCGGCGTCTGGGTCTGCCTGAGCCAGGCCTTCGAGGCGTCGTCGGTGGCGTGCCGGCAGCCATCCCACGGCACGTCGTACGCCTCCGCGAGCCCGAAGTGGTTGCTCAGGATGCCGAAGTGCTGCTTGCCGTTCGCCTCGGCATACGCGTTGGCCTCGTCGAATCTCGCGAGGCTCCAATTCGACCCGCCGAAGGAGCGGATGCGGCCGGCCCGCGCATGCTCGTCGAGCACGTCGACGAATTCCCCGACCGGAATATCTTCGTTGTCCCGGTGCATGAGGTAGATGTCAACGTAGTCGGTCTGCAGCCGCTCGAGGCTCTCGGTGAGCTGGCGGGTAATCGATTCCGGGTCGCAGTGCGGAGTGTGGGCGCCCTTGGCGATCACCACGGTCTGCTCGCGCAGTCCCCGGTTCGAGATCCACTGGCCGAGCAGACGCTCCTGCAGGCCTCCGCCGTAGATGTATCCCGTGTCGAAGGCGTTGCCGCCGCGCTCCGTGAAGTCGTCGAACATCGCGGAGGCGTGCGCCAGGTTCTGCTGGTTGTCGCACCCCATCACGAGTCGCGACACGTCCTTGTCGATGCCCGGGATCCTGCCGTAGACCATGGCATTCGCGCGCACCGCGAGGGGCTCGCCGCTCACCGTGCTGGTCGTGGCGTCGTCGCGCTCGAACGGGTAGCGCAGGCCGATCGCGGCCCGCCACTGGTCGAGCACGAGGAGGTTGGCGAGCGAATCGTCGATCGTCATGCGCGGGACGTCGGACGACGCGGTGCCGGCGGCCGCGGCCGCGGCGACGGCGTCGGCCTCCGCCGCGTACTGCGACCCGGCCGGGCACTCGATGACCCGCACCGGCTCGCCCACCCGGCGCACGGTGATCCGCGGGTTCGCCGACGGGTCGACCACCCACGGTGTGTGCAGCTGGATGGTGCCGTGCGAGCCGTAGACGACCACGCGTTCCTCGTCGTCGAGGCGCACCCCGGTGCGCACATGGGCACTGATTCCGGAGTCGAACTGCAGGGTCGCCGCGGCCCACTCGTCCACGTTCGTGTCGCCGAGGGCGCCCTGCGCGGTGAGCGAGACCGGCTCGCTGCGATGACCGAGCGCCGCCGAGGCGACGAGCCTGGCCAGTGAGACCGGGTAGCCCCCGACGTCGAGGATTCCGCCGCCGGCGAGGCTCTCGTCGAACAGCCGTCCCTCGCTGCCGCCGGTGTCGAAGGAGAAGCTCGCGTCGATGTGCTGGATTTGGCCGATCGCCCCGCCGGAGACGAGCTCGAGCAGCGTGTCGATCTGGGGGTGGAACCGGTACATGTACGCCTCGAGAAGCACGACACCGTTGCGCCGCGCGGCCTCCGCAGCGACCATTGCGGTTCCATGGTTGACGGCGATCGGCTTCTCCACGAGCACGTGCTTGCCGGCGTTTGCCGCCTTCACCGTCCACTCGGCGTGCAGCGTGTGCACGAGCGAGATGTACACGGCGTCGACGTCGGGGTCGGCGAGCAGCTGCTCGTAGCTCGAATAGCTTCGCTCGGCCCCGAATTGACTGGCGAACGCTTCGGCCTTGCCCGCGTCACGGCTGGCGACGGCCACGAGGCGCCCCGTTGCGCTGTCGGCGAGCTGGCCCGCGAAGCGGCGAGCGATGTTTCCGGGCCCCAGGATTCCCCAGTTCAGGGCGTGTGCAGTCATTTTTCCCTCTGCGTAGTGAACGTTCACGAAGTCTCGAGGTTACCGAGCCGTGCACCGCAGGTCAAATGGTTCTTTGCGACCCGGGTGGGCGGCCGCCGACGCCCGCGGGCGGGCGGCACCGACATGCGCATGCTTGACACCCATTCGGGAACCTGACAGAGTCGGCTACGTTTTCGTGAACGTTCACGCATGCTCAATGATGAGAGTGGGAAACCGGATGGACAACTTGTCCCGCCGCAGATTCATGTCCGGAACGATGGCCGTCGCGGGGCTCGCGGCGACGGGGGCGCTCGCGGGTTGCTCCCGAACGGAGTCGATTTCCACCGATCCGAACCTCCTCACGCTGTGGTACTGGAATCGCTCGATCAGCGAGAAACTCCTGGATTCGGCCCGGCGCAGCATCATCGGCACGCCGCGGAGGCTGCGCACCGACATGATCGGCGGCGACTTCGACGTGAAGCTCCGAACGAGTCTCGCCGGCCGGGCCTACGTGCCGGACATCACCGGGTTGAATTCGAACGTCGCGCTCTACTTTCCCTCGGAAGACCAGTTCGTGGACATGAACGAGTTGGGCGCCCAGGAGCACAAGGCGGACTACCTGCCCTGGAAGTGGCAGTTCGGGGTCACGCCGAAAGACCGGATGTGCTTCTGGCCGATGGACACCGGTCCGACCGCGCAGTTCTTCCGCACCGACCTCTTCGCCGCCGCCTCGCTCCCGCGCGATCCGGAGGAGGTCGCCGCCTCCACGGACACCTGGCCGGCGTGGCTCGACGCGGGGAAGAAGCTCAAGCGCAACTCGGGGGTGTCCGTGATCGCGAACGCGAGCATCGTCTACAGCCAGATCGTGAACGCGAGCGCCGAACGCTACTTCTCCCCCGCCGGTCGCGCCCTGTTCCAGGACCAGGAGGGCACCATCCGCCGGGCCTGGGATGTCGCGGTCACCGCGGCCCAGGCGGGGATCACCGCGAAGGTGCAGACCCCGGCCGAGATGAACTCCGCCTGGGTGAATGGAAAGGTCGCCAGCCACATCGAGGCGGTCTGGTGGGGTCCCGTGCTCAAGGCCACGGCCCCGAACAGCTCCGGCAAGTGGGCGGTCGCCCACCAACCCGGCGCCCCCGGCAACAGCGGCGGCTCGTTCCTCGCCATCCCGAAGAGCTGCAAGGACCCCAAGGCCGCCTTCGACTTCATCACCTGGCTCACCTCGCCGGAGGCCCAGATCCAGACCTACAAGGACGTTCAGCTCTTTCCCTCGGCCCCGAAGGCGTTCGAGTCGCCGCAGCTCAGCGCGCCGGACAAGTTCTTCGGCGGACAGGACGTGCTCGGGGTCTTCCAGGATTCGGCGAAGGAGGTGCCGATCACCTTCATCAGCCCCTACGACAGCCAGGTCTCGGAGGGGGTGCTCAAGGAGCTCGTGAACGTCGAGACCCAGGGCAAGGATCCGGATCGTGCCTGGGCCGACGCCATGGCCCAGGGCATACGTCAGCTCGAGAAGAGGGGGCTGATGACATGACGACCTCCCCGCTGACGACTCGCCGCCCGGTGTCCGCCCTCAGGCGCTATTGGCCGCAATACCTGGCGATCTCGCCGTTCTACATCCTGTTCCTGGTCTTCGGGCTCTTCCCGATCGTGTTCTCGCTCTACATCTCCCTGCACGACTGGGACGGCATCGGCACGATGAAGTGGGTGGGGTTCGCCCAATTCCAGTACCTGTTGAGCGATCCCCGGTTCTGGAACGCCGTCTCGAACACCTTCATCATCTGGTTCATGTCCACGATCCCGATGCTGTTCTTCGCCCTCGTGATCGCCGTGCTGCTGCACCAGAACATCCGCTTCAAGGGCTTCTACCGCGTCGCCTACTTCATGCCGAACGTCACCTCCATGGTGGCGATGGCCCTCGTGTTCGGTTCGGTCTTCTCGGACACCTTCGGAATCGTGAACTCCGCCCTCAAGGCCCTGAGCCTGGACACCGTGCCCTGGCTCACCTCCGACTGGGGGATCAAGACCACGATCGCGGTCATGGTGATCTGGAGGTTCACCGGCTACAACGCGATAATCTTCCTGGCCGGGCTCCAGGCCATCTCCTCCGACGTCTACGACGCCGCCAAGATGGATGGCGCGGGCACCGCCCGCATCTTCGCCCAGGTGACCATCCCGATGCTGCGGCCGGTGATCCTCTTCACCGTGATCACCTCCACGATTGGCGGGCTCAGCCTCTTCACCGAACCGCAGGTGCTGCTGGGCAACAGCGGAGGCCCCAACGAGTCCGGCATGACCATCGTGCTCTACCAGTACAACCAGGCGTTCACCCAGTTCGACTTCGGCTACGGCTCCGCGATCGGCTGGGCGCTCTTCGTGATCGCCGCCCTGTTCGCGGCGATCAATTGGCGGCTGGTCAGTGAACGAACCGGAACCAAGAAGTGGGGACGCACGAAATGACGACCACGCAGACCAACCCGACGCAGGTTCAGACCCCTCCGCAGTCGTCGCCCCCGATCGACGATGCCCAGGCCAGGCGGGATGCCCGGGCGCTGAAGCAGGGCCGGGTGGCCAGGATCGTCACCCACCTCGCCATAATCGTCGGCGTCATCCTGTCGATCTTCCCGTTCTACTGGCTCGTCGTGATGGCGACCAACACCACCTCCGACATCTTCGGATTCCCGCCCAAGCTCATCTTCGGCACCCACCTGTTCGAGAACATCGGCCACGTGCTGGCCAGCATCGACCTGTTCGGGGCGCTCGGCAACACCCTGTTCGTGGCCCTGTCCTGCACGGTGCTCGTCATGTTCTTCGACTCGCTCGCGGCCTTCGCCTTCGCCAAGTTCGAGTTCCCGTTCCGGCGAACGCTGTTCGCGATTCTGCTGGCCACGTTCATGATCCCCGCCCAGCTCTCCCTCGTTCCCAACTTCGTGGTGATGAGCCAGCTGGGCTGGATCGGCTCGTTCCAGGCGCTGATCATTCCGGGGGCGGCCAACGCGTTCGGGATCTTCCTGCTGCGGCAGCTGGCGGCCGGAGCCATCCCCGACGAACTCGTCGAGGCTGCCCGCATCGACGGCGCCGGATTCTTCAGGACCTACTTCCTGGTGGCCGTTCCGATGCTGCGCGGCGGGCTGGCCTTCCTCGGCATCTTCACCTTCATCGGCGCGTGGAACGACTATGTCTGGCCGCTCATCGTGCTTGTCGACCCGAAGCGGCAGACCCTGCAGGTGGCCCTCGCGCAGCTGAGCTCCATCTACGGCACGGACTACGGCATGGTGATGGCCGGCGCGCTGATCAGCGTGCTGCCGCTCATCGGCGTCTTCCTGATCGGTTCACGCCACTTCATCGCCAACATCGCGGCGGGGGCGGTGAAGGGCTAGTCGCTCTTGTCGCGCTTGCGCCACTTGATGCCGGCGTTGATGAACCCGTCGAGGTCGCCGTCGAACACGGCGGAGGGGTTGTTCACCTCGTAGTCGGTGCGCAGGTCCTTCACCATCTGGTACGGCGCGAGCACGTAGCTGCGCATCTGGTCGCCCCAGCTCGCGGTGATCACGCCGGCGAGCTCCTTCTTTTGGGCCGCCTCGCGTTCGCGCTCGATCAGCAGCAGGCGGGACTGCAGCACCCGCATCGCCGCCGCGCGGTTCTGGATCTGGCTCTTCTCGTTCTGCATCGACACCACGGTGCCGGTGGGGATGTGGGTGATCCGCACCGCGGAGTCCGTGGTGTTCACCGACTGGCCGCCCGGTCCGCTCGAGCGGAAGACATCCACCCGGATGTCGCCCTCCGGCACCTCCACGACGTCGGTCTGCTCGATCAGCGGGATCACCTCGACCGCGGCGAAGCTGGTCTGCCGCTTGCCCGCCGAGTTGAACGGGCTCATCCGCACGAGGCGGTGCGTGCCTGCCTCCACGCTCAGGGTGCCGAAGGCGTACGGCGCGTCGACCTCGATCGTCGTCGACTTGATGCCCGCCTCCTCGGCGTAGCTCGTGTCGAGAACCTTGGCCGCAAAGTTGTGCTGCTCGGCCCAGCGCAGGTACATCCGCATGAGCATCTCGGCGAAGTCCGAGGCGTCCACTCCCCCGGCACCGGCGCGGATGGTGACGACGGCGGCGCGGGAGTCGAACTCGCCGTTCAGCAGGGTCTGCACCTCGAGCTCGCCGAGCAGCTTCTGGATGCTCGTGAGCTCGGCCTGCGCGTCGGCGGCGGCCGAGGCGTCCGCCTCCTCGTTGGCCAGCTCGACCATGATCTCGAGGTCGTCGAGCCGCGACTGGATGCTCACGATCTTGGCGAGCTCCGCCTGCTTGTGGCTGAGCGCCGAGGTGATCTTCTGCGCCTTCTCGGTGTCGTCCCACAGGTCGGGCACGCCAGCCTGTTCGCTGAGGTCCGCGATCTCCGCCGTGAGCTTGTCGACCCCGACAACAGAGCGGATGTCCGCAAAGGTCGAGCGAAGCGCGGCGATCTGTTCAGAAAAATCGAGCTCGTCCATGTCCCCACCAGCCTACCGGCCCCGTCGGGTGTCCCCTCCTGCGCTCCGACCGCGGGTAGCATCGAGAGAGATGGGCACCGCCGAGCAGGACTTCAGCTTCCGCTCGATAGCCCTACCCGCCATCCTTCCGACGCTCGCCTTCTCGCTCGGCGAGGGCGCGATCATCCCGATCATCCCGGTGGTGGCGAACAGTCTTGGCGCCTCGCTCGCGGTCGCCGGCCTGATCGCCTCGATGATCATGCTCGGCGAACTCTTCGGCGACATCCCGAGCGGCTGGATCGTCTCCCGCATCGGCGAACGCACCGCCATGATCTACGCGGCGCTGCTCTCCATCGTCGGCCTCGTCACCGCCTTGCTGGCCCCGAACCCGTGGGTTCTCGGCGTGGGGATCCTCGCGATCGGCCTGTCCACCGCGGTGTTCGCCCTGGCCAGACACGCGTTCATGACGAGCTTCGTGCCGCGCGCCTACCGCGCCCGCGCCCTCTCCACGCTCGGCGGCACCTTCCGACTCGGCTTCTTCGTCGGTCCGTTCATCAGCGCGGCGGTCATCCACTTCACCGGCAGCACGCAGTCGGTATTCTGGGTGCACATCGTGGGCTGCGCGACGGCGGCGATCCTGCTCCTCGTGCTGAGGGATCCGGCGGAGCAGCTCGCCGTCAGTCGCGCGCCGGCCGTGATGCGCGAGGGCGAAAAGCTCGTGGCCGACGAGGCCCACGGCCTGTTCCGCAGCATCTGGAACAGCCGCGCGGTGCTGGCGCGGCTCGGCACCGGCGCCGCCCTGATCGGGGCCATGCGGGCGAGCCGGCAGGTGATCCTGCCGCTGTGGGCGGTGAGCATCGGGATTCCGGATGCCCAGACCGCCCTCATCATCGGCGCGGCGGGCGCCGTGGACTTCGCCCTGTTCTACGCGAGCGGCCAGATCATGGACCGCTGGGGCCGGCTCTGGAGCGCCCTGCCGTCGATGATCGGTCTCGGCATCGGGCACCTGATCCTCGCCTTCACCCACGACGTGCCCGGCGCGGTGGCCTGGTTCATCGCCGCGGCCATCTTCATGTCGCTCGCCAACGGCGTGGGCAGCGGGATCCTGATGACCCTCGGCGCCGACCTGGCCGACCCGCGCGACCCCGCCCCCTTCCTCGGCGCGTGGCGATTCACCGGCGACGCCGGCAGCGCCGCCGCCCCGCTCGCCGTCTCGGCCATCGTGGCCGCCGCGTCGATCGCCGTCGCGAGCGGAGTGATGGGGGTGGTCGGGCTCATCGGGGCCGGCATCCTGTTGCGCTACGTGCCGCGGTTCGCCCCGCACCGCCGCTGACCAGCTAGTCGTCCCGACCGCGTCTGTCGGGCCGCGTTCTGCAGGACGGGGCCGCGAGTCCTGGCGGCCGACCGCACAGACTCTGGTTGTGCAGGACGGCTTATGCAGGACTCGGCAGGAGTGTGGCGACCCGAACGGTCCCGGTCTGCAGGACGCTCCCGTCGGTTCTGCACCTGAAGTCCTCGCTCTCCGTCCGAGCCGTCCTGCACGAGCCGTCCTGCACAACTGGAGTCTGCGGAGTGGACGCCCGTGGACGCCCGAGCCGTCCTGCACAACGCCCGCCAAGGGGCGAGGGAGTGACAGCTAGCCCAGCCGCCGCTCCTGCCGTCGAGCGCGCCCCCGACCGATCACGATGAGGGCGATCACCGGCGGCAGCAGGATCTCGAGCGCGACCAGGGAGCCGAACGACACGATGATCACCGCGACGAGGGCGTTGGCCGCGGCCCAGAGCACGGTCCCCGCCAGGTAGGCCCGACGGCCGGTGCGCGCGAACGCGATGGCGAAGACGTTGAGCGGAACCAGAAGCAGCAGGTTCCAGGGCGACCGCGGGATGGTGCCGCCGAGAAAGCAGAACACACTCGCGACCACGAGCAGCGCGGCCCAGATCACCACGACCCGCCCCTGTCGCCGCACCAGCCCGGCCGCAGAGCCCGAGGTGTAGACGAACGGCGTCGGCCGCGCATCGTCCCGTCCGCGCTCGGCCGCAAACCGCAGGAGCAGGTCGCGGGCGGCGGTGATCCTGATGAACTCTGACGCGGCCGCGGCCGTCTCGGCCGCCGAGGCGCCCGTCAACCGGTCGGGATGCGAGTCCCGTGCACGCCGCTTGAACGCGGTCTCGATCTCGGCCGGCGAGGCATCGACGCCCACCCCCAGCACCTCGAAGGCATCGGCCACATCCATTGAACGACTGTACGTCCAACCGGGCACATTTCGGCAGCCCACGGGCACCGCTCGCGACACTCGCACCCCGCGCAACCGCCCGAGAAAACGGTTGCCGACCGGCGATCGATGGGTGTACTTTGAGCGCGAACACCGTGCGGATCCGACCGAACGGCCACGAACCGCAGCCGACGGCGACGTCGACACCCGATACCCTGCGCGCCCGACTTATCGACGCGGCCGCTCTGCCGGCGCAGCCGACATGTCGCGCGTTCGAAGTGACCGACGGGACAGCGAAATGACGCGGAATCCGCGAAGAAGGTTCTGGCTTGAGATCATCGCCGCCACGGTAAGCATTGGCCTGCTCGCCGTGACCCTGCTCTGGAAGGAGTGGATCGAAATCGCCTTCCGAATGGATCCGGACAAGGGCAGCGGGGCGCTCGAGTGGCTCATCGTCGCCGTGTCCGCGGCGGTCGCGGTCGCGCTGCTCGCCGGCGCGGGCTACGAGTGGCGCAGGGCCGCGAGGAGGGCATCATGACCGACAGGGACATCGAGCGGCTCGAGCATCTGCAGGACGAGACGCGCCGCACGCTCGCGCAATTGCTGGAGCTCTACCGTGCCGCGCATCCGGCCGAGGCGCTGATGCAGGACCGGTTGGACCGCCTCGAGCGGGCGCACTCCTGCTGTTGCGGCGAGTGCGGGCACCGCGGCCACGATAACCACCACGAGTGCCACCACGCTCACGACTGTCACCACGACCACGACTGTCACCACGACCACGACCACGGTGATTGCCGGCGCGATCCCGGTGGGCAGCATGGCATCCGGGAAGATGGCGGCAACGACGGTGACGGACGCGACGGGTATTCGCGCAAGTCCCTCGGGCACGCCGAACCCCTGCCGTTCGAGGAAGAACACCCGCGCTGGGAGCTGATCACCAAGATCCCGCACGAGGGGGAGTATTTTCCGCCCCTTCAGCGCGGTCCCTTCGTCGGGCGGATCGTGCCATCCCCGGCAACCCCCGAGGTGCGGGACTATCGCAACGGACCTTCGGGCGCAGGCACGCAGGAGCCCGTCACCTTCCGGCACTTCACCGACTCCGGGGTGTCGACCTCGTGGTGGCCGCCCGACATGAGCGGGGCCAAGTCGGGCGACGTCGTGATCATGTCGGGAAATCTCTGGCTGAAGCTGTCGGTGGACGGCGGCCAGACCTTCTCCGATCTCGCCTTCACCGACCTCTTCGCCGAGGAGAAGGACTACGGCGGCTGGGGGTGCGACCAGGTTGTGCACTACGTGCCGTCGATCGACTGCTTCGTGCTCTACGTGCAGGCGTTCAAGGGCAAGTCGGGGGCGAACAACGAAAAGAACGTGGTGAAGATCGCGCTGGCCAGCCCGGCCGACCTTAAGAAGTACAAGGGCGGCAAGCTCGCGTGGCGGCGCCAGTGGCATTTCAGCTCGGACACCTTCGGGCTCGGCAGCACCTGGATGGACTTTCCGGATGTGAGCTACGGAGACAGGTACCTGTACGCCAACACGAACACCTTCGCCTTCGACGGCACCGCCACTCCCCCCGGCGACACCTTCCAGGGCAAGCTCTTCTTCGAGCTCCCCCTGGCCGACCTGGTGGCCGGGCGCAGTCTCTCGTTCTACTTCGCCTTCATCCAGGAGAAGAACTTCACCTTCGGTTCCCCCACCCAGAACATCGGGCCGAAGAACTACTGGGCGGCCCACATGAGCAACAGCCGGATGCGGGTCTACTCGTCGAAGGGCGACGACGCCGACTACTTCTGGCGGGACCGGGACGTGTCGAACTGGCCGATGACGGCCGACATCACCTCCGCCGCGCCCGACTTCGGCGACTGGATCAGCGCCGACCATCGCATCATCGGGTCGACGCGGGTCAACAACCAGCTCTGGTTCGCCTGGAGCGCGGGCAGCGGGGATGGCGGGCACGGCGGATTCTCGTTTCCGCAGGCTCACATCCAGATCGCCAAGTTCGACATCGGCAACAACTACTCCCTGATCGAGCAGACCCAGGTCTGGAACGCGAAGACGGCATTCGCGTACCCCTGCCTCACCACCAATTCCGACAACGAGGTGGGGATCTCGCTCGCCTGGGGAGGCGGGAGCGACTACGCGAGCCACGCCGTCGGCATTCTGGGTGACTTCGTCGTGTGGTTCGGCAAGGAGAGCGTGCTCACCGCCCAGACACTGGTGCCGGTGCTCGATGCCAAGGGCAAGCCAGTTCTCAACCCCGACGGCACGCCGAAGCAGAAGCCGATCTCGCGCTGGGGAGACTTCGTGCACGTGCGCCTCGCGCAGCCGGACACCCGATTCTTCAGCGCCTTCGGTTACGCCGTGATAGCGAGTCCCGAGACGTCGAGCAACGCCGCCGAGTACCTGTACGTGGAGTTCGGTCGCGAGAGGCAGGTTCAGCAACCGCCTCGGTAGCCGGCAGTCAGAGCCGCAGCAGGGCGAGCGCCGTGCGCATCGCCCTCGCGCCGACGATGCCGGAGAGGGTCTTCGCTCCGGTGCAGACGCTCACGAACAGGCGCCCGCCGAGGACCGAGAACGCGAGGAAGGAGTGGACGAGCCCCGGATGCCTCTCGAAGATTCGCAGGAGCCTGAGGCCCGCCGCGATGTCGGCCGCCAGCCCGGCGTCGACCCGCGCCAGGTACGAGTCGAGGGCCGCCGCCCGGCCCGTCTCGTCGGCGTGGGCGGCGCGCGCCGCCGCCTCCCCCGCCCACTCGCCGGAGCGGAGGGCGTAGGAGATGCCCTCCCTCGTCCACGGGTCGAGCAGGCCGGCGGCATCCCCGGCCACGATCACGTTTCCGCGCCGCAGCGGGGAGCGCGGAGTGCGCCACTGGGTGAGATGCCCGGACGACCGCACCACCTCGTCGTGCTGCAGCCCCAGCCGCTCCACCCACTCCCTCAGGTAGTCGCGCGTGGCGTCCGGCGAGCCCTTCGCCTGGATCACCCCCACCGTGAGCACATCCCGTTTGGGGAACATCCAGGCGTAGCTGCCCGGGTTCCCGCCCCAGTCCAGGAAGACGCGGTCGTCGAAGGTCGCGCCATTCGCCGGGCGGGCGATCTCCAGCTCGAGCGCGAGGTCGATTCCGCCCGCGACCACCCCCACGTACCGGCCGCAGCGGCCACTCGTGCCGTCGGCGCCGATCACCGTGCGTGCCCGGATACCGCCCTCGTCGGTCGAGACGAGCACCTCACCACCCGCATCCTCGGCGATCGAGCGCACCGTGACGCCCTCGGCGAAGGTGACGCCGGCCGCAACCGCGGCCTGCACGAGGGCCGCGTCGAACCGTTCCCGCTGCACCAGGGCGAGGAACTGCCGACCCGACCGGATGGACCGCGCGGCTCCACCGCGCCGCGAGAACCGCACCGTGCTCGCCCGCTGCTCCACGGTGGCGAGCACCGACGGCGGAACGTGCTCGAGCGAGATGCCGATCAGGCCGCCGCCGCAGGTCTTGTAGCGGGGGAACCGTGCGCGGTCGACGAGCAGCACGGATGCCCCGCCCTCGGCCGCGACACGCGCCGCCGTGGAGCCGGCCGGCCCGGCTCCCACGACGACCACATCCCAGAGGGTCTGCTCGCTGAACATTTGCGTCCACACTACTTCCGTCGTCGGCGCTAGCATCGCTGCATGGTCTCCCCCTCGCACCTCGTGGCGTTCGCGCTGCTGTCGATCCCGCTCATCCTCATGCCGGGGCCGGCCGTGCTGTTCGTGATCGGCCGCTCGCTCTCCCTCGGCCGCATCGGCGGCCTGCTCAGCGTGCTGGGCACGTCGGCGGGCACCTTCGTGGCCGCCCTGGCGATCTCGCTCGGCATCGGGCCGCTGCTGCAGGAGTCGATAGTGCTGTTCACCGTGGTCAAGCTGCTCGGCGCCGCCTACCTCGTCTACCTCGGCATCCAGGCCATCCGGCACCGGCGCGAGCGTGCCAGCGCCGCGACGTCCACCGTGTCCCGGCGCAGCAAGGGGCGCATCCTCAGCGAGGGTTTCGTCGTCGGCGTCTCCAACCCCAAGACCATCGTCTTCCTCATCGCGGTGCTCCCCCAGTTCGTGGACTACTCCCTCGGCAACGTGCCGGTGCAGATGATCCTGCTCGGGGCGATCTTCGTGGGCATCGCGCTCGCGAGCGACAGCGTCTGGGCCCTCGCCGCGGGGGCGGCGCGCGACTGGTTCGGCCGGTCCCCACGCCGGGTGGAGCACCTCAGCACGGCCGGCGGCGTGATGATGATCGGCATCGGCACCACCCTGGCCTTCGTCGGCCACGGCGACTCCCCGAACGCCTGACCGCCGCCTCAGAAGAACACCGACCGGGCCACCGCGGTCACCTCGATGCGGAGCCCCGTCGGCACGAACACGGTCAGCACGGGCGGGCGCCAGTAGCCCGAGAGTTCCACGGTCGCGCTCCGCCCGTCGGTCGTCACCGCCCGCTCCACCGCGAGCGAGTCGATACCGCCCGGCGCGGCCGCCAGGTAGCCGCGCACCGCGGCGGCGACCGCCGGCGACCTCAGCCGCGGCCGCGGGCCGCCCGATCCGAGCGCGACGTCATCCAGGGCGAACGCCTCGGCGCCCGCGAGCGCCGCGCCGTCGGCCAGCGTGAAGAGCCGCTTGCGCTCGAGGTAGAGCGAGGTCGCCGCGACGACGAGCAGGATGAGCACGAGCGAGAGGAAACCGTAGAAGATCGTGAGCGGCAGAATCGAGCCCTCCTCGCCGCGGGAGAAGCGGGCGTCGCGCGGTCTGTCCCTCACCGGGTGCCCCAGAATCTGGAGACCCGCTGGGTCGCGCTCGCGTGCAGGGGAACGGCCAGGGGGAAGTCGCCGGTCAGCACCGGCGGGAGCAGCGGCAGGGGCACCGACCCATCGATCGTCACGGTGACCGTGCCCGAGCGGGTGAGGCAGCGCTCGGGGCGCGGGCTGCAGGCTATCGTGACCGTCACCGAGCGGCCGTCGAGTCCGTAGTCGGCCAGGGCGAAATCGATCGCCCGCTCCGCCTGGCGCCGCCCGTCCTCGTCAGAGCCGGCCTGCACGAACACCCGGGCAGCCTGGCGGGACGCCCCCTCCACGGCGAGGGCGCCGGCCTGGATCGACGACACCGACAGCACCAGGTAGACGAGCGGGAGCAGCAACAGCATCCCGGCCGTGACGAACTCCAGAGAGGTGGACCCCCGCTCATTCACCCAGCGCTCAGTGACCCAGCGCTCAGTGACCCCGTGCTCATTCACCCAGCGTCTCCACCGAGGCATGACCGGTCACCTCCAGCCCGCCGTCGATTCCGACGAGGCCGATGAGCGGCAGCGGGGTGCGCACCGTGACGATGGTCGCCGGATGCCCCAGGTAGCTCCCGTAGTCGGCCGAGACGCCCGCCGCATAGCCGGCTCCCAGCGCCGCGGTGATGAGATCGCGAGTTCGATCGGCTCCGTCCTGCAGACCGTTGTCGGCGAGGGCCGCGAACCGGGCACCCTCCGCCGCCGCATCGAGCACGGTGTTGCGGATGTGCAGCGCGAGCCCGAGCTGGATCACCGAGAGGGTGAGCACGGTGAGCAGCGCCCCGACCATGACGAACTCGGCCGGGGCGGAGCCGTCGTCGCGACGAAACACCGAGCGGAGGGCACGCACGGGGATCAGAAGCTGGTGACTCGCTCGATCGCCTGCTGGAACACGCTGCTCAGCGCGGGCCCCGCGAGGGCCCAGATGATGATCACCAGCCCCGCGGTCATCAGCGTGATGAGCACCCAGCCCGGCACGTCGCCGCGTTCCTCCGCGGCAAGGCCGCGCATCATCCGACGGACTCTCGACATGATTTCTTCCTTTCTCTTTCGGCCGTCACCGGCCCAGTTGGAGCACGAAGATTCCCGGGAAGATGGCGAAAACGATGGTGACCGGGAGGATCAGAAAGACCAGGGGCACGAGCATGGCGACCTCCTTCTTGCCGGCGACCTCGAGAAGCTCGCGTTTCGCCTCGTCCCTCGAGTCCTGGGCCTGCGCCCGCAGCACCTCGGAGAGCGGCGTTCCGCGTTCGAGGGCGCCGGTGATCTGCTCGACGCAGCGGGTGAGCGCCGGGAGGCGCACGCCCTCGGCGAGCGCCGCGAGGGACTCGCCGAGCGGGATCCCGGTGTTCACCGCCGCGACGACCGCGCCGAACTCGGCCGCGAGCTCCCCGTGGCTCACCCGCGCGACGCGGCGGATCGCATCCAGGATGCCCTCGCCCGCCGACAGGCTCAGGGTGAGGAACTCGAGCACGGTGGGCAACTCGCTCGACAGCCGGTGGAGTCGCAGCCGCGCCGCCCGCTGCAGCAGGAAGTCGCGGAGCAGCACGCCGCCGATCGCGGAGCCGACCACGATGATGGCGTAGACGACGGCCGGTGGAGACTGTGCGCGCCCGATGGCCAGGGCCGCGAACACCCCGGCGACGACTCCGCCAAACGCCCAGCCGAGCTCGCGCGATCGGAACGCCTCGACGGACAGGTCGCTCCCCGACTGCCGGAGCCGCAGCTGGATCGTCGCCGAGCCGCCGACGAGGGAGCCGAGCGCCCTCCGTGCCCCCGCGGCGACGGGCGAGAGGAGCGCCCAGAAGACCGGGAGCGGGTCGGCCGACCGCCTGCCGAGCAGCTCGCGCGCACCGGGCGAGACGTCGACGAGGTACGGGGCCACGCGGTCGGCGAGACGCGGCCGGCCGAGACGCGGGACAAGGCTCAGGAGCGACCAGAGACCGATGCCCAGCGCCGTTCCGGCGAGAACCGCCCAGCCGGTGAGCGCAGTCAACTGAACCATCGCCGCTCCTCCGGCAGCCTCGCCAGGGCGAGCATGGCGCGGTAGGCCACCGCGGTGACCGCGAGCCCGGCGACGATCACCACGATCCCGCCCGGGGTGTTGTAGGCCGCGGCCGCCTCCGGACGGGTCGACAGCAGGAGGAGGATCACCCACGGGGAGGCGACCCCGAGCTTGGCGGCATTGAGTACCCAAGACTGCCGCGCCTCGACCTCCGATCGGATCGCCGCCTCCGCCCGGAGGTAGCCCGCGAGGCTCCTCAGCACGGTCGTGAGTTCGCTCCCGCCGACCTCCCGCGACATCCGGAGCGTCTCCAGGATGCGGTCGGCGACCGGGTCGGCGAGGCTCGCCTTGAGCGAGTCGGCGCAGAGCGCGAAGTTGCCGGTGGCCCGGTATTCGCGTTCGAAGGCGGCGAACTGCTCTCGGGTCAGCGGCGGCCCCGAGTGGGCGAGCGCCACGACGCTGTCGGGCAGGGCGAGTCCCGAGCGCACGGCCGACACGAGGTGGTCCACGACATCCGGCCAGACCACCCTGGCCCGGCGCCGTCGGTTTCGCGCGCGCCAGCCCACGATCGACAGGGGCAGCACGAGCGCGACGCCCCCGGCGATCACGGCAATGGCGAGCACCGGCACGAGGGCGAAGACGAGGGCGCTGGAGGCCACCGCCGCTAGCACCGCCGCGGCCGCGAGGGCGGGAAGCGACACGAACTGCAGTCCGGCCTGGGCGAGCCGCTCCCTGAGCAACCGCGCCAGACGAGGAGGCGTCGCCGCCGTGTCCGGCGCGGGCCACAGCGCCGGCGACAGGGCGAGGACGATCCCCAGACCGAGCAGCAGGCCGAGCGCGACGCTCACGAGCGCACCGTGCCGAGAACGGAGGCGAGGTCGAAGTCGCCGGCGACGAACTTCGCGGACTTGGTGGGGTAGCTTCCCGTCGGTTCGAGCACTCCGCGCTCGCTGGCAAAGATCGTGCTCGCCTCGATCACTCCGGCGGTCACCTGTCCGCTCGGCGCCACGATCTCGGTCACCCGCCTCTTGCCGTTGCGCGCCAACTCGCAGTGCACGACCAGATCAACCGACGAGGCGACGGTGGGCACCACGAAGGCGGAGTCGATGTTGCGGCCGGCCAGTAGAGGCAGCGTGCAGAGCTTCGCGAGCGCGTCGCGCGCCCCATTGGCATGGATGGAACACATGCCGGGGATGCCGGAGTTCAGCGCGATGAGCAGGTCGAGCGACTCCGCCTCGCGCACCTCGCCGACCACGAGTCGGTCGGGGCGCATGCGCAGGGCCTCCTTGATGAGTCGGCGCAGGGTGATCTCGCCGGTGCCCTCGAGGCTCGGCTGGCGGCACTGCATCGCGACGGTGTCCCGGGCTGCGAGGTCGAGTTCGAAGGTGTCCTCGACGGTGACGATGCGCTCCCCGGGGCGCGCCGCCGCGAGGAGGCTGTTGAGCATCGTGGTCTTGCCGCTCTGGGTGGCGCCGGAGACGAGGATGTTCTGCCCGGCGAGCACGCACATCCGCAGGAACTCGGCGCCCTGGTGGGTGAGCGATCCGAGCGCGACGAGGGTCTGCAGGTCGCGGATGCGCCGGGTGAACTTGCGGATGTTGACCGCCCAGTGTGCGCGGGTCACGTCCGGAATCACCACGTGCAGCCTCGAGCCGTCGGGCAGCGAGGCGTCGACGAATGGGCTGCTCAGGTCGACCCGGCGCCCGGACGACTGGAGCATCCGCTCGACCAGGTCGCGCACCTGGGTGCCGGTGAGCACCACGTCGGCGAGCTCGGGCACGCCGTTGCGGGCCACGAACACCCTCGAGGGACCATTGATCCAGACCTCCTCGATCTCCGGGTCGTCGAGGTAGGGCTGGAGGGCGCCGAAGCCGGCTATCGAGGCGACGATCTGCCGGGTGGCCGCACCCTCGTCGGCGAGCATCGGCAGGGTGCCGCCGAGCGCGCGCTCGCTGTACCGCCGAACCTCATCCCGAACATAGCGGTCAGCGAGCGCGCGGTCGTTGCCGAGGTCCACCCCATCCAGGCGCACCCTCTCGCGCACCTGCTCGGTGATGATCGTGACGGCCCTCGACATGCCGACAGTGTGGGCCGCGAGCGCCCCCGGCCGCGCCGGTTGTCCACAGGTAGCGGCGGGCCCGGGGTCAGAGTCGAACGGCCCGCTTGCGATCCCGGTTGACCTTGCGCACCGCGAGCAGCAGGATGCGCACGGGCGTGCCGATCACGAGGGCGATCACGCCGACGAGCGAGCGGTCGAACCGGCCGAGGGCGCGCTTGCGGTCCCAGGCGCGCCGCACCACCCCGCCGGCCGTGCCGCGCTTCAGCGACTTGAGCGGCAGCTCGCCCGCCTCGCGCAGGGCGAGCAGCTCGATCGTGTGGTGCACCCAGTCGTCTTCGGCGGTGCCGTGGAAATAGTTGTCGTCGAGCCAGGCCGGGTCGGCCCGCTTGAAGCGGCCGTCCACGAGGTCCGCGCAGGTGCCGAGCAGGCCGCTGCCCTCGAAGACCGCGTTGATGAGCTCGGCGTTCACGCCGAAGTCCGCCATCACGAGCACCGGCACCTCGAGCGCCACGGCCTCGATCGCGGCCGTCGAACTCACCGTGACCAGGCCGGCGGCACCGGCCAGGTGGTCGGACATCGCGCCGCCCGCCACCACGAGGTTGCCGGGGACCGGGGGCTTCAACTGCGCCATCAGGCTCGGGTAGTCGTGGGTCTCGGCGTGCGTCTGCGCCTCGCCGAGCGCCGCGCGCACCTTCACGATCACGCGACGGTACGGATGCCGCCTGGCCGACTCGGCGAGCCAGCTGAGCAGGGCGAGACGGTCGGCCTTCTCCCACGGAACCTTCGCCTGCGCGGCGAAGATCACGTCACCGTCCGCACGCCGGCCCGGCGTGCGGCGCGGCAGGAACGGCAGCGTCGCCAGGGCGAACCGCTGGTCGATGCCCATGCGTTCGGCGAGCTCGGCGAACTCCCGGGTCTCCCGTCGGCTGTGCAGCACGAAGAGGTCGGCCTGGGCGCGGTGCGCGATCGCCATCCTGGTGGCCGGCACCGAGATGCCGGGCAGCCCGGTGACGATCACCGGGCGCCGGGTGGCCGCCCCCACGACGGCACGTACCACCACCTTCACGAGCGGCCCGCGCACGGAGACGAGCACGACATCCGGTTGCAGGCGGCCGATCCGCACGGCGAGGGCCGAGAGGTCCAGGATGGCGGGCCGGGAGTCGTCCGACTCGCTCCCGGTGAGCGCGGCAGACAGCTGGTCGGCGCTCGGCATCACCGGGCTGGCCACCACCACGAGCGTCTTCTCCCACTCGGCCGGCGCGCGGTCGAGCAGGGCGGCCCCCCACTTGATGTACGAGTCGGAGTCCGCGATCGCGAGGATGCGGGTCGGCGTCGTCAAGCGGGGACGCGTCGAAGCTTGGCCAGCGGTGCCAACTCCCCGGGGAAGATGCGCTTGACTCCGTCGCCGAGCGCCTCCTCCACGATTCGGATGTCGCGAACCAACTGCGTGAAGCCCTGCGGTTCGAGTGAGGCCGCGTGGTCGGACCCCCACATCGTGCGGTCGAGGGTGATGTGCCGTTCGACGGCGACGGCGCCGAGGGCGACGGCCGCGATCGAGATCTGCAGGCCACGCTCGTGGCCGGAGTATCCGATGGGCACACCGGGGTAGCGCTGGCGGAGGGTGGTGATCGTGCGGAGGTTGGCCTCCTCCGGCGGGAGCGGGTAGGTCGACGTGGCGTGCAGGATCACGAGGTTGTCCGTGCCGAGCACGGCGACCGCGCGGTCGATCTGGTCGAGGGTGGACATGCCGGTGGACAGGATCACGGGCTTGCCGGTGGCCGCGAGGGCCTCGAGCAGACCGAGGTCGGTCACGGACGCCGAGGCCACCTTGTGGGCGGCGACGTTGAGGTCCTCGAGGAAGTCGACGGACGGCTCGTCCCACGGGGACGCGAACCAGTCGAGGCCGCGGAACGTGGCGTAGTCGCCGATCTCCACGTACTGCTCGCGGCTGAACTCCACCCGGTAGCGGTACTCCAGGTAGGTCATGAGACCCCACGGCGTCTCGCGCGGCGTGTTCTTCATGTGCTCCGGCGTGGAGATCTCCGGGGTGCGCTTCTGGAACTTGACCGCCTGGGCGCCCGCGTCTGCGGCCACGTCGATCAGCTGCATCGCGAGATCCACGTCGCCGTTGTGGTTCAGCCCGATCTCCGCGATCACGTACACCGCGCCGTTGCCTACCTCTGAACTGCCGATGGATACAACCATGGTTCCTCCAATTGCTCGTTGATCCGTGCACTGCGGGTCGTCAAAATCAGGTCGGCGAGCTCGCGCACCGCGCCGTAGCCGCCCGGCGTGCCGAGCACCACTCGAGCGGCGGCGATCACCTCGGGCATCGCATCCGGCACCGCTATCGGCCAGCCGACGATGGCGAGGCAGCCGAGGTCGTTGACGTCGTTGCCGAGATAGGCGATGCGCTCGAGCGGGATGCCGCGGTCTTCGGCCCAGCCGGTGAGCGCCGCTGCCTTGTCCCGCACGCCCTGGAGTACCTCCACCCGGAGCTTCGCGGCCCGGGCCGAGACGACGGGGTGCGCCTCGCTGGAGAGGATCAGCACGGGCATCCCGCTCTCCCGCAGGAGCCGCACGCCGAGGCCGTCCGAGCGATTGGTGGTGACGAACTCCGAGCCGTCGGCGCCGATGAGCACCCGGTCGTCGGTGTGCACCCCGTCGAAGTCGGTGACGACCGCATCGACGTCGATCGGATGCGGTTCGAGCGAGGGGTCGACGAGGGGCGCGAGGGCGTTCGCCATCTCGAGCTCGTCCGCCGTGTCGATCTCGATCGCCGTGCGCTCGTCCACGATGGTCACGCCCACGCGCCCGAAGAACCGGTGCCTCGCCCGCACGAAGCCCTCGGTGCGCAGCACGTAGAACGCCCCGGTCTCCCGGAAGTGCGGTTCGCGATCCTGCCGCCGCTGCCGCACGGCCGGCTCGTGGTTGACCCCGAGGGCGCCGGAATCGGTGATGCGCCAGAGGAAGGCGTGCGTCTCCACGGCGGAGAACACCACGTCCTCGACCCCGCTGCGCACCCTCTCGATCGCCTCGTCGACCTCCGCCGTGTTGATGAAGGGCGAGGTGGCCTGGAGGAAGACCACGACGTCCGGGGTGGCGAGCTGCTGCTCGAGCACGTGCAGGAGCGCGGACTCGGAGGTCGCGAGGTCGGTGGAGAGACTCGGTGGGCGGTTCACGATGGTGGCTCCGGCCGACCGGGCCGCCGCGGCGATCGCCGGGTCATCCGTGCTCACGACCACCCGGTCGATGAGCCTGCTCGCCCGCGCGGCCGACACCGCGCGCACGATCAGCGACACCCCGCCGACCCGGGCGAGGTTCTTCGCCGGCACGCCCTTCGACCCGCCGCGCGCCGGGATGATGGCCACGACGCTCATCGGTTCACCGTCGGAATCTCAGTCATAATCCTGCGAGACTAGGAAACGGATGCTGCCTCGAATTGGCCGCAGTGTGAACGCCGCGTGACCGTCCGCTGACCAAACGGCGTCGGGGGCGGCCATCGGATTCGGCGTGCTGGCGGATGCGGGAGGAACACGCGCACATGACAACGGTCTCCGCTGCCCCCTTTCCCCACGCGACGCGGGCCTGGACCGCGCTCGCGCTCGGGGTGGCCGCGCAGACCGCCGGCACCGTCTTCGTCACGACACCCGCGTTCCTCATCCCGCTCCTGCACGCCGAGCGCGGACTGACCCTCGCCCAGGCCGGGCTGTTGGCCGCCGCGCCGACCATGGGCATGGTTCTCACCCTGATCGCCTGGGGTGCACTCGCCGATCGGGTGGGCGAGAAGTGGGTGATCGCCGGCGGGCTCGCCCTCACCTCCCTCGCGGCCCTGGCAGCCGCGGCCTCGCCCGGCTACGTCTCGCTCGGGGTGTTCCTGCTGCTCGGCGGTGCCGCCTCGGCGAGCACGAACTCGGCCAGCGGGAAGGTCGTGGTGGGCTGGTTTCCCCAGGACCGACGCGGGCTCGCGATGGGAATCCGGCAGATGGCTCAGCCGCTCGGCGTGACGGTCGCCGCGGTGACCGTGCCGTCGATCGCGTCGGCGGGAGGCATCGGCGCCGCCCTCATCGTGCCCTTCGCGCTCACCGCGGTGCTCGCCGTCGCCTGCGCGATCGGAATCGTGAACCCGCCGCGGCCCGCCCCGGCCGCGATCGGCGAACGGCCGCGCAATCCCTACCGTGCGAGCGGATTCCTCTGGCGCATCCATGCCGTCTCGGTGCTCCTGGTCGTGCCCCAGTTCACTCTCTCCATCTTCGGCCTCCTCTGGCTGGTGACGGAACTGCGCGTGCCGGCGCTCGCGGCGGGCATCCTCGTCGGATCGGCCCAGTTCGTGGGCGCGGTGGGCCGGATCGGCGTGGGTGTGCTGAGCGACCGGGTCGGAAGCCGGGTTCGCCCCCTGCGCTGGGTGGCGATCTCGGCGTGCGTCGTCATGCTGCTGCTCTCCGCCGTCGGTGGCGCCGGCTGGCTGATCGGCGCGATCGTGCTGATGATCGCGATGACCGTGACGGTGGCCGACAACGGTCTGGCCTTCACCTCCGTCGCCGAGATGTCGGGGGCGGCCTGGTCGGGTCGTGCCCTCGGAGTGCAGAACACCGGCCAGTTCCTCGCGGCCTCGGCGGTGGGGCCGCTCGTCGGCGCGCTCATCGGACTCGTCGGCTTTCCGCTCGCCTTCCTCGTCGTGGCGGCGCCGCCGGCCCTGGCCGTGCCGCTCATTCCCCGCGTCGAGGCGGAGAGGGACCACCTCTAACCGGGCGCGGGGCTCACCAGCCGGCGCCGTAACACTGGAACGACGACGAGAAGCCCACCGAGACGGATGCCGCGGCGAGCGCGTCGGCCGGGGCCGTACCAGCGGCCAGCAGGTCGTGGGCCGCCGACAGCAGGTCGCAGGCCGCCGAATCCCCGACTATCGCCGGGGACGCGATCACGCAGCGAGCCCCCGCGTGCAACCAGGCCTGCGACATCCCGAGGGCCTCGAGCCCCCAGCGCACGGCGCTCCGGCCGAGCTCGCAGGCCGAGAGCACCACGGCCGACGGCACCCGCGGAAGCTGGCCGATGTCGTAGCCGAACCACGGCCCGTCCACGAGTTCGATGCCGGAGAACAGCGGGTTGTCCGCCGAATGCCTGCCGTGCGCCGAGACGTGCAGCACGTCCACCCGTTCGGCGAGTGCCGAGACTCGCTCACTCGTCGCCTCCGAGCCGAGGAGCACGTCTGAGCTCGCCCAGCTCGCGGCGGCCGCCGTGACCTCCTCCACGGCCCGCTCGACCCCGGGCCCGGCGGAGAAGCCCGCGGTCGCCAGCGTGAGTGCGGTCTGCCGCTGTTCGAGCCAGCGAGTCGCCGACACGGGCAGGGTGATCGAGCGGCCGGTGAGCGGGGAGAGCATCGACCACGGCACCCCGGACAGCACCCCGGGTGGGGTGAGCACGATCCTGCCCTCGCCGAGGCGCGAGAGGACGGGAAACACGATGGCGGCCGCGAGCCGGTCGAGGCGCTCCCGGAGGGATGCGCGAACCGCCCGTTCCAGCGCCGGGGGCAGCGTCGCCGCGGCCATGTCGAGGTCGGCGAGGAGTCCGTCGAGAATCCCGCGGATGGGCGCCCACGTTCCGAGGTCGGTCATCGTGGCGTCGTCCGGCGTCACCACCAGGGCGGTGAGGGACTCCCCCGACCATAGGTAGGAGAGCAGCACAGCCCCGCTCCACGCGAGCTCCCGCTGCACATCGTCGATGCCGGCGAGCGCGGCCACGCTGCCGGAGCCCCGATCCCCCCATTGCCGGCGCCGGACGGCCTCCCGCAGCGCCGCCTCCCGCCGGCCGTCGGCGGACTGCGGTGCCGGGTCGAGGGCACGGAGCTGCCGAAGTTCGGTGAGATCGTCTGCCGTGCGCGGATCGGAGGGCGGTCGAAGTGGCACGATTCGACTCGACAGGCCGCGGGTGCGTTCCGACCACTCGAACGCCTCCACCGGGCGGCCGTTCGACACCGCGATACGGAGGCCATCGAGCACCAGGCGACGTCCGTGCATCACGAGGGAGCTCTGCAGGTCGAGACTGCCGAACGTCGATTGCCACTCCCCCAGCTCGTCCAGGCCGGTGCGGGCGATGGCGAGCGCCCGGCGCGGACGTCCCTCGGCGATTGCGAGCTCGGCGCCGACCTCGCGGGCCAGCAACCGGGTGGTCACCCGGGTGCCGGCCGACACCCGCACCCCGGCGATCGTGCGGCGGGCGTCGTCGAGGCGGCCGCCCCGAATCCGCACCCGCGCGGACTGCAGCCGAAGCGCCGTGGCGTCACCGTCGAAGTGGCTCGCGGCGAGTCGCTCGGCCACGGCATCGGCCCGCCCGGCGAGAGCGCGCGAGCCGCCGCCGGCCTGCACCCCCGCCATGATGGCGAACGCGTCGGCGCGCAGTGCCCAGCCCTCCGCGCCGCGGGCACGGAATCGTCTCGCCGCGCGACGGGCGACGGCGGCCGCGCGAGGCGCATCCTCGAGCACGAGGGCCCTGGCCAGCACCAGTTCCGCCTCGCCCTGGGCCTGCCGGAGCCCGCGGGAACCGTAGGTGCGCCCGACGCCCCAGAGCAGCTCGGTCGCCTCGCCGGTCATCCCGGCGGCGAGCAGCACCTCCGCCCGATCGGCGTCACAGGTGGCGAGCGCCACCGGCGAGAGGGCGGCGAGCACCGGCCGCGACTCGTCCATGAGGCGCAGGGCCTCGATCAGGTCACCGGCGAGCATCGCCGCGTAGCCCTGGTTGTTGAGCGCCTTCGCCAGCTCCACCGGCTCGTCGCTGCGCACGAAGGCCTCCGCGGCCCGTGCGAAGTCGGCGAGGGCGCTCGCGACCTCGCCGCGCTCGAGGTAGACGAGGCCGCGATTGAGGTGCACCCGGCCGAGGCGCGCCGGGTCGTCGCCCAATTCGTGGATCGCCGAGGTCAGCAGGGGAAGGGCGGCCTCGCCGTCGCCCCGGCGAAGTTCAATCAGGCCCAGTTGGCTGGTGAGGATGGTGCGGGTGCGCGGGGCGATGCCCGCGGTCTCGAGCGCGGACCGGCAGAGCGCGATTGCGCCATCCGCGTCACCGGTCTCCGAGGCGATGTAGGCGATGGTGCCGCCGATACGCGCCAGCAGATCGGCATCCTCGGTGCGTCGCCCCGCCTCCTCGAGCACGCGTCTCGCCGCGGCGTGACGCCCGGCGTTGCCGTGCTCGACGCCTCGTTCGTAGAGGACCGCCGCCGACAGCATGCCCCATTATGGCGCGATTGAGGTCGCCTCGTGGATGGCCTTGATTGCACGCTCCACCGATTGCCCCGGCGACGACGACGCACCGGCGTCGGCGAGGATGTCGTCCAGTGCCGCCGCCACCGCGCCGGCCACCAGCGGGGCGGCGAACGAGGTGCCGCTCCAGACGGCGAACAGGCCGCGGAAGTCGTCCGGATCTATCGATTCCCTCGTGTGGCCGCCGGCCACCGTCCTGGCCAACGGGAGCCCTCCGCCCTCGAAGGACGGCATCGTGCTGACCACGGCCGCCCCCGGCGCCCAGGCGCTCACCCACGGCCCGGTGTTGCTGAAGAGGGCGACCGTCGACCGGTTGGGATTGAGGGCACCCGCGGCGACGATCGGCACGGCGGCCGGATCGAGCGGATTCGGGTTGCCGCCCCCGGCCCAGGGAGCGAAGGCCGCCGGGAACATGGGCCGCTCGGTCGCATCGTTGCCGGCAGAACAGGTGACCACGGTGCCGCAGCGGCCCAGCGAGGCGAGCAACTCGTACATCGTGGGGTCGAAGAGTTCGTCTTTCGGCGTCTCGTGGTAGTACCCCATCGAGAGGTTGAGCACGTCCAGCGCCAGCCCGTCCGCGCGGCCGGAGGCGTGCCGCTGCACGAGGGTGCCGATGTCGGTGAGGGTCGCGACCAGGTCGGATTCCACGATCGTGCCGTCCGAGTCCACCACCCGCCAGGCGACGATATCGGCGTCCGGGCAGGCCTGATGGATGAGCCCGGCGATGAACGTGCCGTGCCCGGAGTCGGCATCGATCGCGCCGTCGAGCGGACCGACGAGGTCGGGATGAACCTCCGGGTCGTCGGCGGGCGAGACGTGCCCGATCGCGCGGCCGTCGATTCCCACGTCGGTGCGCACGATCCCGTCCAGCCACGGATGGTTGCCGCATCCGGTGTCGACGGTGCCCACGACCGGCCTGCGGCTGCCGCGCTCGTCGTCGACTCGGCGGCGCGGCGCGGCGCCCGCGAAGGCCACCGGCTGGAGTCCGCCGCTGCCCTGCACGCCATAGCTCGCGATCGCGCCGACGTCGACGCTCGAGTCGGCAGGGTTCGTGAAGTGGAACGGGTTCGTGGAGTGGAACGGATTGGTGGAGTGGAAGGGGTTCGTCGAGTGGAACGGATTCGACGAGAGCGACGAGTCGAGGGTGAGAACGTGGTCGAGGCCGACCCCGCGGAGGTCCGGCGTGCCGGGCAGCGCGCGGGCCCGCTGCAGCAGGGTCCAGGCGTCGGGCGCGGCGGTGGCCGTGTCCTTCGCCACCGTGATCAGCAGGCGGGACACCCCGAGCGGTCCGGTCGCCCAGGGATACCTGGCGAGGCGATCCTCCCGCGCCCCCTCCGGCTCCTCGACGATCCGCTCGCCGAACTTCTCGTCCGGCGCCACCTCCCAGCCGAGTCCCCGCGCCGCCTCGCGGAGGGTGCCGAGCACCGAATCGATGCCGCGAAGGGTGGACACGACCAGCCGCTGAGGCACGTACACGGTGGGGAACGCGCGGATGCCGTCGACACTCACCGTCGAGGGGTCGAGAAGTCGGCCGGGGAAGCGCGGATACCGCGACTGCCAGTCCCACTCACTCGTCGGACGGCGCGAGTCGTCGTTGTCTTCTCTCATTGCCAACTCCCTACAGGTCGAATTGCGGTGTGGTGAACCCCTGGCGTGCGGTGTCGTCGATTCGTCCGTCGGCATCCGGGCGCAGCAACAGACGCACCGAGCCGGCGGGCACATCGTTGAACTCGAATCTGCCCTCGGCGCTCACCGACGCGAGCCACTCGTCGTGCCCGTGCCGCAGAACGACCGACAGCGGGCGGGCGGGCGCGACCCAGCCGTCCACGCGGCGACGACGCTCGCTCAGGGCGCTCACCCGGAGCATCACCGTCACCGAGCCGTCGGCGAATTCGAAGACCCGGGTCTGGCCGGAGGCGTCCGCACCGCCGCGCACGCCGGCGAGCCGGTCCGTCTCGAGCATGGTGAGCAGCGCGTACTCCTCGACGAGGCCCTCGGTGGCAAGGGCGACGAGCACCGAATCGACGAGGTCGTGCGGCATCGGGTCGCGGCGGATCCACATCTGGCGCAGACGCGCGAAGAGGGCGCCGTCGTCGCGCGGGAAGCGCGGATCGGCGGTCGTCATCGCTCACCCCCGCTCGAGACCAGGGCCTCCCGCAGCTTGGACAGGCAGCGGCCGCGGGTGGGCCCGATGCTGCCGATCGGCATGCCGAGGTCACGAGCGATCTGGCTGTAGTCGGGGCGGTGCTCGAACGCGACGATGCGCAACAGTCGCTGGCACCGCTCGGAGAGTGCCCTCACGCACGCCCACAACCGGCTGTCCCCGTCGCGGGCGAGAACCACGTCCTCCGCGGAGGACTCGTCGTCGAGGGCGGCATGGAGCACCTCATCCGCCACCGGGATCTGCACCGCACCGCGCTTCGCCGCGCGCCAGGCCTCCCGCCGCGCCGTGGTCATCAGCCAGGCCGCGATCGCGTGCGAGTCGTTTATCGACCCGGAGCGCTGGACGAGCGTCAGCCATGTCGTCTGGATGACGTCCTGCGCGAGGTCCCGGGTCAGACCGTACGCGCGAACGACATGCCAGAGAACGGGTGTCATGGTGGTGACTAACTCATCCATCGCTCCGGGCGCCCCCCTGAGCCAGCGGTCGAAGGCGGCCGCCGCATCATCCCAGATGACAGAGGACTCCAGCCGCTGGCCGTCGGGCCGGCTGCGGATGGCGTCGCTATCGTTCATGGTTTGAATTCTCATCACCCGACAGGAGGAGGGCAATGCTTCGCCTGATACACGCCACCGAAAATTTGTTCGTGGTTCACCGCTCGGTTGCGAATGAGGCGGCCTCCCGGCGGTGCGGATACACTTGAGCGGCACTCGCGGGAGTGGTGAAATTGGTATACACGCAGGTTTTAGGTACCTGTGCCGAAAGGCGTGAGGGTTCGAGTCCCTTCTTCCGCACCGAGCCGAATTGGGAGGTTATCCCCATCCTGTCTCCCGGCCCACCGGCTACCCTGTCTAGTACAGACGACTGGAGCTTCCCCCTTTGCTATCTTCCGGCCTCATCCCCTGGCTCGACCCGGTATCGCTGATCCATGCCTTCGGGCCGTACGCGCTCGTCGGTGTCTGCCTCATCATCTTCGCCGAGACCGGACTCCTGGTCGGATTCCTGCTGCCGGGTGACACCCTCCTGATCATCACGGGTCTGCTGGCCTTCCACCCCGGAATCGGCGTGCCGATCTGGCTGGTCGTGCCCGCCATCGGACTCGCCGCCTTCCTCGGCGGCGAGGTCGGTTACCTCATCGGCAAGAAGGCCGGTCCGCGCATCTTCGAACGCAAGGAGACCGGCCTCTTCAGCATCGAGAACGTCAAGCGCACCAACGCGTTCTTCGAGCGGTTCGGCGGGTTCGCCGTCGTGCTCGCCCGATTCGTTCCCGTGCTGCGCACCTTCGTGCCGGTGGCGGCGGGCGTGGGTCGCATGAACTACCGCAAGTACTCGCTCTACAACCTCATCGGCGCGCTCATCTGGGCGGCCGGCCTCACCTTCGGCGGGTACCTGCTCGGCTACATCCCCCCGGTTGCCGCCTTCGTGTCGAAGTACATCGACGTGATTCTGCTCGCCGCGGTCGTGCTCACGCTCATCCCCACGGTGTTCCACTACATCCAGTCGGTGATCAAGGCGAGGAAGGCCAGTCGCGAGAACGCCCCGCTGCCGACCGACGAAGACGTCGTCATCGACGCCAAGTACTTCGACCGCAAGGCCGAGTAACGACCGTCAGGCGAGCGGCCGGTCGAGCCGCTTCGCCAGGCGCACGAGGGACTGCTGCGCGGCCCGGCGAACTTCCTTTTCCGGATCCCGCAGCATCGCGGTGAGGGCCGGGGCGTTCTCCGCGTCCCCGACCTCGGCGATGGCCCGGGCGCCGGCGATCCGCACTCGCTCGTTCTCGTCGGAGAGCAGGGGCGAGAGGGACTCGGAGCCGCCGATCTTGCGCCCGAGGCACACACGGGCGCACATTTCGCGCACCCGCCAGGCCCGGTCGGAGAGCCCGGCGATCACGGCGGACTCGCAGGACTCATCCCAGACGTAGTTGAGGGCGCGCGCGCCCCAGACCTCTGGCCAGTAGAGGGGCGGTGCTCCGTCGAGCACGCCCTGGGCGTGGCGGCCGCCCACCCAGAGCAGGAACTCCTCGCCCTCGTTGCCGCCGCGAAGCAGGGATGCCGCACGCTCGGCGACGTTCTTCTCACCGAACCGCTCGACGGCGACCGCGATCCGGTGGGCGGGTGAGTCGTCGAGGGGGACGTCGGAGGCGGGGTCAGTGTTGTTCATGGCGACTCCAACGGTACCCCGCGTCGCGCCGGCCCGCCGCCCTGGCTGCTGCCGAGTGACGTTGGTCAACCGACTGAGGGGCGGGCGTGCTGCCGGTCGCGGTGTGTGCAGGACGGCTTGGGCGTCCACGGTTGCTCACCCTGCAGACTCCAGTTCTGCAGGACGGGTAGTGCAGGACGGCTCCGGCGGAGCGCAGGGACGATAGGTGCAGAAACGACGGGAGCGTCCGGCAGACCGGGACCGTTCGGGTCGCCACACCCCGGCCGTGTCCTGCACAAACTGTGTTGCCCGGGCTGTCTTGCACAGGCTGTCCTGCATAAGGTGTCCTGCAGAACCAGAGTCTGCGAGATAGGCACCCACCCCACCGGGCACCGTCCTGCAGAACACGGCCCGACCGACGCCGCGGCGTGGGAGAGGAGCACCAACAGACCTGCCTGGGCAATACAACTAGCCGGCGAGGGTGAGCGCGATGAGCGCGAGATTGAGCGCGACCACGAGAACCACGACCACGCCGAGCGCCCATCTCACCGGCCGGCGGTTGGCGCTCTCGCCCATGATCGCCGGATCGTTGGTGAGCCGGAGGAGTGGCACGAGGGCGAACGGGATGCCGAAGCTCAGGAAGACCTGGCTGATCACGAGCGCCCAGGTGGGGTTCACCCCCACGGCCAGCACGATGAGCGCGGGGATCAGGGTCACCCCTCGCCGCACGAAGACCGGGATGGACCGTTTGATCAACCCCGCCATGATCGTCGCCCCGGCGTAGCTGCCCACAGAGGTGGATGCGAGTCCCGAGGCGAGGAGGCCGATCGCGAAGACGAGGGCGATGCCCGGACCGAGCGCCGACCCGATCGCCGCGTGCGCGCCCGCGATGGTGTCGGTGCCGGCCACGTCCCGCAGGTTGACCGCGGCGAGCAGCAGCATGCCGATGTTCACCACCCCGGCCAGGCCGAGGGCGATCACCACGTCCCACTTGGTGGCGCGCAGCAGGCGCGCCCGATCATCCGCGGTTCCGGCCCTCCCGTGACGATCCCGCGCGAGGGCGGAGTGCACGTAGATCGCGTGCGGCATGACGGTCGCGCCCAGCATGCTCGCGGCGAGAAGCACCGATCCGGTGCCGTCGAAACGGGGAATGAGGCCGTCGAGCACCGAGAGTCCGTCCGGGGGGCTGATGAACAGCCCCGCGAGGAAGCCGACCGCGATCACCGTGAGCAGGCCGATGATCACGGTCTCGAACGGTCGTTGGCCGTAGCGACTCTGCAATGCGAGAAGGGCCATCGAGACCACCCCCACGATGAGGCCGCCGACGAAGAGCGGCAGCCCGAAGAGCAGATTGAGCGCGATCGCGCCGCCAATCACCTCGGCGATGTCGGTGGCGGCCGCCACGAGCTCCGCCTGCCCCCAGAACGCGATCCTGGCCGGAGTGCGCAGTCGCTCGCCCAGGTGCTCGGGCATCGTTCGCCCCGTGACCAGGCCGAGCTTGGCCGACTGGTACTGCACGAGGGCGGCGATGAGATTCGCCGCCACCAGCACCCAGACGAGCAGGTAGCCGTACCGGGCGCCGCCGGTGAGGTTCGCCGCGACGTTGCCGGGGTCGACGTAGGCGATGGCGGCCACGAAGGCCGGCCCGAGGAGCCACACGCCCCGCGGCACCGGGCGCGCCGCTGCCCGATTCATCGCCACACCAGAATCCTCAGCGGCGCCGCGCACCGCTCAGGGCACCAATCGTTCCCGAACCACCGGCATGAGGGCCGCGAACGCGCGGGCTCGATGGCTGATGGCGTTCTTCTCGTCGGCGTGGAGTTCGGCGGACGAGACGTTGTAGCCGGCCGGCTTGAACACCGGGTCGTAGCCGAAGCCGCCGCCGCCGACCGCCTGGTGCAGCACGGTGCCGGCCCAGATTCCCTTTTCCACCCACTCGAAACTCGTGGCATCCTCCGGAGGGCCGTCCGGACCGACCGAGCCCGGCGGCGCGGGCACCACGAGGGCGGCCGCGCAGATGAACTGGGCGCCGCGCTCCTCCTGCCCGACGAGGTTGGCGAGCAGCAGCCGCACGTTGTCCGCGTCGTTGCGGGTGCCGGCGTAGCGGGCGGAATTGATGCCGGGGGCTCCCCCGAGGGCCTCGACTGCGATGCCGGAGTCGTCGGCGATCGCCGGCAGGCCGGTGTGCTCGGAGGCCGCTCGCGCCTTGATCAGCGCATTCGACTCGAAGGTCTCGCCATCCTCCACCGGCTCCGGCCCGTCGTAGGCGATGAGCTCGATGCCGTCGAGGGACGCCCCGAGGATACGGCGCAGCTCGACCACCTTGTGGGCGTTGTGCGTCGCCAGCACGAGCCTCACCGGCTCGAGGGCCGTCGGCCCGCCCGTCGTCGGCTGGGTGGTCATCGGCCCAGGGTCTCCACCTGGAGCCTCGTGAGGTCGGCGGCTCCGCCGAGGGCGAGGTCGAGCAGCGAGTCGAGCTCCGAACGGTCGAACGGGGCGCCCTCCGCGGTGCCCTGCACCTCCACGAAGAGGCCGCGGCCGGTGACCACCACGTTCATGTCGGTCTCGGCCCGCACGTCTTCGACGTAGGCCAGGTCCAGCATGGGAACGCCGTCGATGATGCCCACCGACACCGCGGACACGCTATCGATGAGCGGCTTGGCGTTCTGGCCGATGAATCGCTTGGAGCGGCCCCACTCGAGCGCGTCGGCGAGCGCCACGTAGGCGCCGGTGATGGCCGCGGTGCGGGTGCCTCCGTCGGCCTGGAGCACGTCGCAGTCGATCACGATGGTGTTCTCGCCGAGGGATTTCATGTCCACGACTGCTCGCAGGCTCCGGCCGATGAGACGGGAGATCTCGTGGGTGCGCCCGCCGATCTTGCCCTTCACCGACTCCCGGTCCATGCGGTCGTTGGTGGAGCGCGGAAGCATCGAATACTCGGCCGTCACCCAGCCCTTGCCCTTGCCGGTCATCCAGCGCGGCACGCCATTGGTGAAGGATGCCGTGCAGAGAACCTTGGTGCGGCCGAACGAGATGAGGGCCGAGCCTTCCGCCTGGTCGCTCCAGCCCCGCTCGATCGTGATGGCGCGCAGCTCGTCGTGCTCGCGTCCGTCGCTGCGGGGGCCGCTGGGGGTGTCGGTGGCCTGGCTGGTGCTCATGCGATGGCGTCCTTAGCTGGGAGGTGGATGGTGCCGGTCTCGACGAGGTCGACGGTCGACACCGCCGGTCCGAGAAAGCGGGTCACGAGGGAGGTGAATTGGGCCTGGCTGTCGCCGGTGGCCTCGTAGACGTGCACGGGCGGGGTCGCCGCGGTGCGTTGGATGCCGTGCTTGACGAGGGTGCGGTACACGTCGAACGCGGTCTCCTCCGCACTGGAGACGAGGGTCACGTCCTCCCCCATCACATACTGGATGGCCGCGGACATGAGCGGGTAGTGGGTGCAGCCGAGCACGAGGGTGTCAATCCCGGCCGCCTTGAGCGGCGAGAGGTAGTGCTCGGCCACATCGAACAGCTCGGGTCCGCTCGTGACGCCGGCCTCCACGAACTCCACGAAGCGCGGGCAGGCCTGGGTGAACAGGTCGAGGTGCGGGGCGGCCGCGAAGGCGTCGTCGTAGGCCTTCGACCCGATCGTGCCGACCGTGCCGATCACCCCGACCCGCCCGTTGCGCGTCTGGCGCACGGCGGCCCGCACGGCTGGCTGGATCACCTCGACCACCGGAATCCCGAGCGCCTGGGTGTAGCGCTCGCGGGCGTCGCGCAGCATCGCGGACGACGCCGTGTTGCAGGCGATCACGAGCATCTTCACGCCCTGCGCGACCAGGTCGTCGAGCACGGCGAGGGTGTAACGGCGAACGTCGGCGATCGGCTTCGGGCCGTACGGCGAGTGAGCCGTGTCCCCCACATAGAGGATGGATTCGTTCGGCAGCTGGTCGATGATGGCCCTGGCGACCGTGAGCCCGCCGACACCCGAGTCGAAGATCCCGATCGGGGCGCCGGAGTTTGTCAGAGGATCAGCCACGGGAGTCGAGTTTAGCCGCGACCCGCGGTCGTCCGCAGTTCGCAGGCCGCACGGCAGCGCCCCGGCAGCCGCTCTGGCTAGGCTTGAGCGGTGACCAGCGCTCCGCACCCCGTGAGTTCCTTCCTGACCGACCAGTACGAGCTGACCATGGTCGATGCGGCCATCAGAAGCGGCACCCACGAACGGGAATGCGTGTTCGAGGTCTTCGCGCGTCATCTGCCGGGCGGTCGCCGCTACGGGGTGGTCGCCGGCACGGGGCGGCTTCTCGACCTCATCGCCGACTTCCGGTTCACGGATGCCGAACTGGAGTGGCTGAGGGACAACGAGATCGTCTACGACAAGGCCATCGACTGGCTGGCCGACTACCGCTTCACCGGCAACATCTGGGGCTACCAGGAGGGGGAGCTCTACTTTCCCGGCTCCCCCATCCTCGTCGTTGACGGCACGTTCGCCGAGGCCGTGCTGCTCGAGACCCTCGCGCTGAGCGTGCTCAACTACGACAGCGCCGTCGCGAGCGCGGCCGCACGGATGGTGTCCGCGGCCAGCGGGCGCCCCCTCGCGGAGATGGGATCGCGCCGCACCGGCGAGCGCAGCGCCGTGGCCGCGGCCCGCGCGGCCTTCATCGCGGGCTTCGGCGCCACGAGCAACCTCGAGGCCGGGCGCAGCTGGGGCATCCCCACCATGGGCACGGCCGCGCACTCGTTCACCCTCCTCCATGACACCGAGGAGGACGCCTTTCGCGCGCAGGTCGCGGCCCTCGGCGTCGGAACGACGCTGCTCGTCGACACCTACGACGTGCCGGCGGCGGTCGAGCTCGCCGTGCGGGTGGCCGGCACGGGCCTCGGCGCCGTGCGGATCGACAGCGGAGACCTGCCGGAGCAGGTGGCAGCGGTGCGCCGGCAACTCGACGCGCTCGGGGCGACGAAGACCAGGATCACCGTGACGAACGACCTGGATGAGTTCACCATCGCCGCCCTGCGAGCCGCCCCGGTCGACTCCTACGGCGTCGGCACCTCCGTCGTCACCGGCTCGGGTTCCCCCGCGGCTGGCATGGTCTACAAGCTCGTGGCGCGCAAGGGCTCCGACGGCGAGTGGCTCTCCGTGGCCAAGAGGTCCTCGCACAAGGCGACGGTCGGCGGGCGCAAGTTCCCCGTGCGCGAGTTGGACGAGGCGGGTCGCGCGACGGCCGAAGTGATCCATGTCGGCGAGCCGGAGGCGGCGACGAGCCGGCACCGGCCGCTCCTGGTGCCCCTGATGAACTCCGGAATCCCGGTCGAGCGCTACCGCGGCGCCGCGGGCACGGCGCTCGCCAGGGAGCACCGCGCCTCGGCGATGGCCGAGCTGCCGGCCGACGCGTTGAGGCTCGGCCGCGGCGACCCGGCGATTGCCACCCGCTACGAGTAGATCGGCGCGCCGGGAGAAGGGCGCTACGCCTTCATCGACTCGTAGATCTCCTTGCAGGTCGGGCAGACCGGGAACTTCTCCGGGTCGCGCCCGGGCGTCCACACCTTGCCGCACAGCGCGATCACCGGCTTGCCACTCAGTGCCGACTTGAGGATCTTGTCCTTCTGCACGTAATGCGAGTATCGGTCGTGGTCGCCGTCTTCAACCTGCTCCTGGTTCAGCAGCTCTTCGAGTTCGCGGTCAAGCGTGTCTGTGCCGCCGCCGCCCTGCTGTGTGTCACCGCTCATGCTTCGATTTTAGTTCTTCATCGTGAAGGCCAACAGCTCGGGCCCCCGGCGGGAGAAGATCGTCCCGCCCCAGAGGATGCCGAGCACGAGGGCGGCGAGCCCGATGAGCAGGCCGGCAACGAGCGAGCCGACGTGCCAGGCGGGGTTGACGAACAGTCCGAGCGCCGCGAAGGCAAGCGCCGGCATCGAGACGATGATGGCGGCGAAGAACGACAGCGACTGGATGAGGCCGGCCGCAGTGCCGCTGGCCTGCGGCTGATTGAACGGGCTGTCTCCCGGTCGCACCGAAGGGTACGGGAAGCGCGCGGAGATCACGCTCGAGAAGCCGAGCCCGGCGAGCAGGATGCAGGCACTCACTCCGATCAGCGACGGGAGCACCGCCCAGTCCCCGTAGAACGAGGCGGCGATCGGCGACCCGATGAACACGAGCGGCACGCCGATGATGAGGGCGGGAACGACCCGACCGAGACGGTCCGCCCATCCGGACACGTTGGAGGCCACGTGCAGCCAGATCGCGGTGTTGTCGTAGGCGACGTCGTTGTGGATCGCCCAGGACAGGAACAGGCACATGGCCGGCACCGGGATGAGGGCGAGCACGTTCCACGGCACGCCGGCCACCGAGAGCGCCAGGACGAAGACGATGGGTGCCACCGGGATGGCCACGAGCGAGGTGTGGTACCTCGCATCGCGCAGCCAGTAGGTGATGCTGCGGGCGGCGATCGCTCCGGCCGGCGTCCCCGGCATCCGGTCGAACCAGCCCAGACCCACATAGGCCCTCTTGCGCGATTCGCGCTGCGGCGTCACGAGCATCCAGGCGACGAGCGCGCGCCAGCCGAGCCAGAGAACGCCCAGAAAGGCGAGGGCGATCGCGAGTTTGGCCAGCGCGAGCCCCGGCTCGCCCGCGGCCGCCTCGGCGGGTGCCGACCAGACGGCGCCCAGCGGCGTCCACCCGGCCACGGCGGCGACGGAGCGGAGCACCCGCAGGCCGTCCCGCGCCCAGTCGACGGTCGCCAGCAGAACCACCACCGGCGAGAACGACACGATCACGAGCAGGGCGATGAGCCCGGTGGCCTCGCGGGCGCGCCGGGTGGCGAGCAGGAATGCCGCGACGGACGTGGTCACCCGCGCACCGAGCACACAGGTCGCCACGATCACGACGGCACCGACCAGGGCGAGGAAGGCGGCAAACGGGTCGCGGGACCAGGTGAAGACCTGGGCGATGGCGATGATCGCGATGGCGAGGGCCGGCACTCCGATGAGGGCGGAGAGCGCCAGGCCGGCCGCGAGCCGGGTGGTGGGCACCCCGAGCAGCGAGAACGCGCGAGGGTCGAGCGTGTCATCGGTGCCGAAGGCGAGGGGAACGAGCAGGAAGCCGAGCACGATGAGCGAACCGAGCGTGACGGACACGCTCGTGGCGAAGGCGACGTCGGCAAACCTCAGCGCGAGGAATCCGACCACCACGAGAGCCGCGGTGCCGAGACCGTAGGCGAGACCGATCACAATGCCGATCACCTGCATGGGACTGCGGCGAAAGATGTTCGCGAGCAGTCGGAGCTTCAGTCCGAGAAACTGTGCAACCACTCCATGCCCTCCGCTGTCTTGCGTCCGCCGGCGAGTTCCACGAAGCGTTCCTCGAGAGATCCGATGCCCCGCACCTCGTCCATGGTTCCCGAGGCGAGTACCGAGCCGGACACCACGATGGCGACGTAGTCGCAGATGCGCTGCACGAGGTCCATGCTGTGGCTGGAAAGCACGACGGTGCCCCCGGCCGCGGCATAGTTCTGCAGGATCTCGGTCACGTTCGCCGCCGACACCGGGTCCACCGACTCGAACGGCTCGTCGAGGATGAGCAGCCGCGGAGAGTGAATCATGGCCGACGCGAGCGCGACCTTCTTCGTCATCCCGGCCGAATAGTCGGCCACGAGCCGGTCGAGGGCATCCTCGAGGCCGAACGCCGAGGCGAGGTCGGCCGAGCGCTTCTTCACCGTCTGGGGGTCGAGCCCACGGAGGATTCCCGCGTAGTAGAGCAGCTGGCCCCCGGTGAGCCGGTCGAAGAGCCGCAGGCGGTCGGGCAGCACTCCCATGTTGCGCTTGGCCACGATGGGGTCTGTCCAGACGTCGGCCCCGTGCACCGCGATCGTGCCGCCGTCCGGCCGCAGCAGCCCCGTGACCATGGACAGGGTGGTGGTCTTGCCCGCGCCGTTCGGTCCGACGATTCCGAAGATCGACCCGGTGGGAATCGAGAGGCTCACATGGTCCACCGCCACCGTGTCGCCGAACCTCTTCACGAGATCGTGAAGCTCGAGCACGACGTCGGCTTCGACGGATTCCGCCGCCGGCGTTCGCGCCGCGGTCTTCGTCGAGGGCTTCGCCGGGGCCTTGGCGGGCGGCTTGACCGGTGTGGTCGGCTTCTTGGTGACGGGCCGCTTGGCCGGCGCCGGTGCGACGAGAGGCGCCTCGATGACCAGGTCTTCGATTACGGCGTTCTCGATGACCGAGTCATTCGCGACCGGAGCCTCGGCCACGATGAGGCCCACGGCGACCGGATCGGCGACGGACGTGTCGACGACGGGCGGATCGACAACGTGCTCGTCGACAACCGGCGGGTCGACAACCGGCGGATCGACAACGGGTTCTGGCGCTTCCGCAGGGGTGACGGCCGCGTCGGCGTGAACGGCATCGGCGATTCCCGCATCCTGCGCGCTTGCCGCCGTCTTGGCGGCCAGGGCCGCTCGGGTCGCGGCGCTCGTGGGTGACTTCCGCGGAGTCGCGGGCGCGCGGGACGCCGTGGCTCGGGGAGCCGCCGGCTTTCTCGCCGTGGCCGGCCGGCGCGGAGCGGCGGGCTTGCGAGCCGCGGGAGTCGCGGCGGGCTTCTCAATCGTGGGGTCGACCGTGGCGGCGTCCGCGGACGCCGCTCCGACCGTATCCGCGGCACCGGCATTCGCGGTCGCGGGATCTGCGGTCGCCGGAGTGTCGACGGCGGGAGCGACGTCGGCCGTCGTCCTCGGCTGAGTCGCGCGGGGAGCCTTCGCGGCGCTCGTCGAGCGGGCGCTTGGCCGGCGCGCGGGTCGGGACGCCGGGGTCGGCTTGTCAGTCGTCGGCGTGTCTGCAGCCGGCTTGTCAGTCGTGGGCTTGTCAGTCGTCGGGTCGGGGGCGCCGTCAGCGGGCGTGCCCGCGGTGCTCGGGGCGGGACGCTGACGGGGTGTCCGAGCGGTGCGCGGGGTGCGCGTCACGCCGGAAATCGGCGCCACCGGCGCCAGCGGGCCGTCGCTCGGAGTCGCCTCACGCGCCGATTCAACTGGCTCGGCATCTGGCTTCTTCTCGGGTTCTGGATCCACCTGCTAACCGTATCAACGGCACCTGTGCGCCTGAGCGTCGACCGGGGGTTCTGTCACGAATTGAGAACATCCACAGGACCTTCCCTGTCGGAAACGCGGGCTACCGGGTAGGCTTGGCCGAGCACAACGATGTGTCCAGACAAGTGTCTGGGGATGAATAAACGGTAAACCTTTTTGGTGTTGACGCCGCGCCCCAGTCGGACAACAGTCAATTGAGGAGACCAATCGTGAGCACACAGATCGTCATCTTGGCCGCAGGAATGGGCAGCCGTCTCGGCCGCTCGCTGCCCAAGCCGCTGACCGAACTCAACGATGGCCGCACCATCATGCAGCAGCAGTTCGACAACATCCACCACGCCTTCGGCAAGACCGCGAAGGTCACCATCGTCGTCGGCTACAAGCTCGAACACATCATCGAGGCCTTCCCCAACGCCTCGTTCGTCTACAACGAGCAGTACGACCAGACCAACACGTCCAAGAGCCTGATGCGCGCACTGCGCGCGTCATCGACCGGTGGCGTCCTGTGGATGAACGGCGACGTCGTCTTCGACCCGGAGGCCCTGGAGCGCGCGGCGAAGATGGTCGCTCGCGACCAGTCCTTCGTCTCGGTCAACACCGAGCGCGTCTCGGACGAAGAGGTCAAGTACACCGTCGACGCCGAGGGGTACATCAACGAGCTCTCCAAGACCGTCAAGGGCGGGCTGGGCGAGGCCGTCGGCATCAACTACGTGTCGCGCGCCGACAAGGCCGCACTGTTGCGCCAGCTGGGCCGCGTCGGCGACCAGGACTACTTCGAGCGCGGCATTGAGCTGGCCATCGAGCAGGACAAGCTACGATTTGAGCCGGTAGACATCTCCGACCTCTACGCCGTAGAGATCGACTTCGCGGAAGACCTGGAGCGGGCAAACCTCTTCGTCTAGTGCGGAGCGCGGGGGTGCTTGATCTCTAAGGACCCGAATCGCGTGAGTGCAGCTCTTGAAGCACGCCCGACACGGTCGGCGTTCGCCAACTACCGCCATTCGCTGTGGCTGCTGACCACCCGCGACCTCAAGGTGCGCTACTCCACCTCGTTCCTCGGCTACTTCTGGTCGATCCTCGACCCGCTGGTGATGGCGGCGATCTACTGGATCGTGTTCACCCAGATCTTCCACCGCGGCACCGTCGGCCACGAGCAGCCATACATCGTGTTCCTGCTGACGGCGCTGCTGCCGTGGACCTGGTTCAACGGGGTGGTGTCGGATGCCACGCGCGCCTTCACCAAGGAAGCCAAGCTGATCCGCTCCACCAAGATCCCGCGCACGATCTGGGTCGCCCGTCTCGTGCTCTCGAAGGGCATCGAGTTCGTGGTCAGCCTCCCGGTGATCATCATCTTCGCCCTGGTCTCCCTCGGCACGAACAACCCGGCCCAGCTGCACTGGCAGGTCGTCTTCGTGCCGCTCGCGATCGTTCTCCAGGCTGCACTCGCCTTCGGCGTGGCGCTGATCGTTGCTCCGCTCGTCGTGTTCTTCCGGGATCTCGAACGCGCGGTGAAACTGGGCCTGCGTTTCCTCTTCTACGCTTCGCCGATCGTCTACGGGCTCGAGTCGGTGCCGACCCACCTCAAGCCGTTCATCGCGATCAACCCGATGTCCGGCATCCTGTCTCTCTACCGTTCTGCTTTCTTCCCGCTCGAGCTGAACTGGGTAGACGTGGCGGTGAGCGCCGTATTCACCGTCGTCATCCTCGTCGTGGGCGCCCTGGTCTTCCGGCGCACCATTCCTACAGTGCTCAAGGAGATCTGACGTGACGGACCTCAGCACCCCGGTGACCGCCGTGAAGGCGCCGGTGATCACCGTCTCGGATGTCGGCATCCGGTTCAAGCGCAACCGCCGTTCGCGCCGCAGCTTCAAGGACCTCTTCGCCGGCTCGCAACGGCGAGCCCGGCCCGGCGAGTTCTGGGCGCTGCGCAACGTGTCTTTCAGCGTCGCTCCGGGCGAGGCGATCGGCGTGGTCGGGCGCAACGGCCAGGGCAAGTCCACCCTGCTCAAGCTCGTGGCCGAGGTGGTGTTCCCCGACGAGGGCAGCATCGGGGTGCACGCCGGCGTCGCCCCGCTGATCGAGATCACCGGCGGCTTCGTCGACGACCTCACGGTGCGGGACAACGTGTACCTCACCGCCGGCCTGCACGGCATGAAGCGCGCGGAGATCGACGCCCAGTTCGACGAGATCATTGAGTTCGCCGAGATCGGCGACTTTCTCGACACCCCGTACAAGCACCTGTCGAGCGGCATGAAGGTGCGCATCGCGTTCTCGGTGATTTCGAGGCTCGAGGAGCCCATCCTGCTGGTGGACGAGGTGCTCGCCGTGGGCGACAAGGGCTTCCGCGAGAAGTGCTACCGGCGAATCGAGGAGCTCTTGGCGGGCGGGCGTACCCTGTTCTTCGTGTCCCACAACGAGAGAGACCTGCGCCGGTTCTGCACCAGAGGCCTGTACCTCGACAAGGGCGCGCTCGTACTCGACGCGTCCATCGACGAGGTTCTCGACCGCTACAACGAGGAGTACGGAGTCACCTCGTGACGCTCCCCATCGGTGCCCGACCGCCCGCTCCGGTGGAGGCGGGAATCGATCGGCTGCTCTCGGTGCAGCGGCCGCTCGTGATCGCCCACGTGCGCGGAATTCGGCAGCGCCATCCCGACGCGACTCCGGCGCAGATCGTGACCATCCTCGAACGCCACTACCTCACCGCGGTCACGACCGGAGGCGCCGCCGTCGGGGCGAGCGCCGTGATCCCCGGAGTCGGCTTCGGCATCTCCCTCGCCCTCAGCGGAGTGGAGACGGCGGGCTTCCTCGAGACGAGCGCCCTCTTCGCGCAGTCGGTAACCGAGGTGCACGGCATCGCCGTGGACGATCCGGAGCGGGCGCGGACGCTCGTGATGACCATGATGCTCGGCACCGCCGGCTCCGATCTCGTCAAGCAGCTCGCCGGTCAGGCGGCCGGCGTCGGCCCGTCCCGAGGACGCTTCTGGGGCGAGCTCGTGACGAAGAGTCTTCCGCAGGCGGCGATGGGGCAGGTCGGCGATCGCGTGAAGCGGGTGTTCGTGAAACGGTTCGCCGCCACGCAGGGCGCGAGCGTCATCGGGCGGTCGATTCCCTTCGGGATCGGCGCGGTGATCGGCGGAACCGGCAACCACATGCTCGGTCGCAAGGTGGTCACCAGCGCGCGGGACGCGTTTGGGCCGCCGCCCGAGTCGTTCCCCCTCGTGCTCGAACCGAAGGTGCGGCCGGTGCGGGTGCAGACCGCCCGCTCGCGGATCGCGCTCCCCCGGTTCGGAGGCACGGCATCCGAGCCGAAGGCCCCGAAGTCGCCGCGCGCTCCGAGGACCCCGCGGCCACCGAAGGCGCTCCGGCCGCCGAAGCCGTAGCGCCGCCCCTCCCTCACAGGGGCGGCGGGCGGGAGGAGTGCACCGGCACCGCGACGCCGTCGCACGCCCTCACTAGATTCGCCGCATGACAGCCCCCGGCAATCCCGACCTCGACGACGCCTACCCGGTTCCGTTCCGGCTCGACCGGGACACCGGGCCACGGCGATATGTGCTCACCAACGCGGGAGCCGAGCCGGTGGACGGCGTGACCGTGAGCCTTCTCGGGTCGGGGATGATGCCGGCCAGCCTGCCCGCGACCCTGCTGCCCGGTGAGTCCCTCGAGGTGATGGTCTCCGGCCGGGACCTCGCCAGGTGCACCGTGCTCGTGGTGCGCTGGTTCAGGCCGAGCGGCCGGGAATACCTCTGGCGGGTGAGTTTCTGATGCGGTCAGACGTCAGTCACGCACCGCGGCGACGGCCTCGATCTCTACGAGCTGACCCTCGTAGCCCAGCACGGTGACGCCCATCAATGTGCTGGGCACGTCATGATCTCCGAACGCCTTCCGAACCACCTGCCACGCCACGCTGAGGTCTGACCGCTGGGAGGAGGCCACCAACACGCGGGTGCTGACCACATCGCTGATCGTTGCTCCGGCCGCTCGGAGGGCCTCGGTGAGCGTCTCGACGCATTTCGCGGCTTGGCCCGCATAGTCGCCGACGGCAGCCGTTCTCCCATCCCGCTCCAGAGGACACGCCCCCGCGAGGAAGATCAGGCGTGCACCACTCTCCACGATCGACGCATACGCATACTGCGCATCGCTGAGTTCCGCGGATCGGATGAGACGCACAGTGCTGGCCATCCGCCGATTTTGCCACACAGCCTGAGCAGCACGCCCTAGTCGTCGTCCGACTCGAGGTCGAGCGACGACCCCCGACCGAACTCGTCAACCGCGAGCAGGTCGGCCGCGTGCAGGGCGGCGTGCTGCTCCCACTCCGCGACGAGGTGTTCGACCGCCGCATGGAAACGCCGGGTGGCCTCGCCGGGGGTGGTGTCTCCGAAGTGCCGCTCCACCCAGAATTCGAGCCGACGCTGGGCCTCCTCGTTGTGCTGCACCCGGTCGATCGCCGCCACGATGTCCCCGGCATCCTCGGCGGCGAGCCACTCCGCATCGCCGAGGTATCCGCTCGCGTCGATCTCCGCGTCCGGCGAGACGGGGCGCGCGACGATGAGCGGCTTGCCCGTGGCGAGGCGGTCGTAGACCATCGCCGAGATGTCGGTGATCGCCACGTCGGCGGCCGCCAGCTGCCAGCCGAGAGTCGGACCGTCGTCGAACACGTGCTGCGCCGCGCGATCCTGCGCGTTCGCCGCGGCGATCGCCGCGATGATCGCCTCGTTCGAGCGCCGGAAGTCCTGATCGATGACGCCGGTGCGCGGATGCGGCCGGTAGATCACGCGGTGCCGGCCGGTGGCGAGCAGGGCCGCCACGAGCGCCTCCCCGTGCGAGGCGACGGAGCCGTAGGCGGCCGCCCCCCTGTCGCCCTCCCAGGTCGGCGCGTAGAGCACCACCGAGCGGTCATCCGGCGAATATGGCAGCGCCCCGACGAAGTGATCGGCCTGCGGTCGGCCGATCATGATCGTGCGGCGGTCGAGTTCGAAGTCCCAGAGCTTGCGCCGCAGGCGGTCGCGTGCCGCCTCTCCGGCCACGAGGCTGTAGTCGTACGCCTTGAACTGGTTGGTCGTCATGTACATCTTGTCGCTCTCACCATGGTTGATGAAGACGTGCCACATGCGGCCGTACCGGAACATCTGAAAGTTCTTGCTGTTCTGATTGACGTAAAAGATGATGCGAAACTCCTGGCTGGCCACGAAGTCTTCCAACTCGCTCACCGTTCGCAGGTAGACGACCGGCACCGGAGACTCCCCGATCAGCGCCAGGGCCGTGCCGGGCGATCGCGCGATGATCGCCACCGGGCGGGTCTTCGAGAGTTCGGCGAGGGGCGCGTACCACTGGCGCAGCTGGTAGAGGTTCACCTTCGTGTCGGCGAAATAGACAGCAACCTGCACGCTGCCGCCGGGCAGGCTGGACACCGTCGGTCCCCGGCGGGCAAGTTCGCGCCGGTGAAGGCGGGAGCGGATCAGGTTCTTTACGATCCGTTGAGCTGTTTTTGCGTCGCGGAGAATTGGCACCGTCTGATTAAACCAGCCTGCGCTGAGCGCGACCGCCGCGGGAGTGCGAACGCCCGGCAATCGAGCCCCCGATCGGTCGCATTGCCTCCTGCT
This sequence comes from Lacisediminihabitans sp., assembly GCF_043726815.1. Classification (NCBI taxonomy): domain Bacteria; kingdom Bacillati; phylum Actinomycetota; class Actinomycetes; order Micrococcales; family Microbacteriaceae; genus Lacisediminihabitans; species Lacisediminihabitans sp. Next base: position 19,451 of record NZ_JAYSJZ010000045.1, on the reverse strand, counting down.
AGGCTCCACTCGTGCCCGGGTTCAACTTTGCGTCAGGGAATGCGAAGAAGCTCTTGTCGCTCCCGCTCTACGCGCTCGGCGCCCTCGCCAGCCTCGCTGTACCCAGGTCGGACGACCGGTGGGTGGTCGGCTGCGGATCCGGCATCGGGGAGGGAGCCCTCGAACTCTTCCTGCTTGCCCGGGCGAAGCCCACCCCGCCGCGGCTCGACTGGCTCGCCCGCGACGAGCGGGAACTCGCGGAGGCGCGGAGGTTCGGTCTCGACGCGACGCTGAAGTCGAGCGCGCGAGGCCTCTGGCTCACCCTGCGGGCCCGGGTTCTCGTGGTCACCCACGGCTTCGGAGATGTGAACCGCTACGGCACCCGCGGAGGATTCGTCGTGCAGCTCTGGCACGGCATCCCGCTCAAGCTCATCCAGCTCGATTCGCCGGCCACGATGCGCATCCGCCTGCCCGGGGCGCGGCGGTTGCGCGGTCCCCTCCGCCGCGCCTATCGCGCGGGGTTCGCGGGCATCTCGTTCATGCCGGCGGCATCCCCCCTGGCCGCCGATCGGCTGCGCACGGCCTTCGGGCTGCCGGCAAGCCGGATCGCCGTGACCGGCGACCCGCGCGACGACGTGCTCTCCCGCGACACCCCGGCCGAGCGGTCGGCGCGCGCACGGGAACTGCTCTTCACGCGGCTCGGCCTCCCGCCCACCGACTCGACGCTCCTCCTCTTCGCCCCCACCTGGCGGGACGGTGAGGCCGACCCCGGCATCCCCTCCGCGGACGACTGGCTCCGCATCGACGAGTACCTTCTGGCGAGCGACTCCCTCCTGGTAGTGCGACCGCACCCGCACAGCGTCGGCGACTACCGGGCCGGCGTGAGGGCATCCGAACGCGTCGTGCTGCTCGACTCGACCGCACTCGCCGACGTGACCCCCGTGCTGCCCGCCGTCGACGTCTTGATCACCGACTATTCCTCCATCGCGCTCGACTACTCGCTCACCGGGGGCCCGATCCTCTTTCTCGCCCCGGATGAGGAGTCGTACTCCGAGTCCCGCGGATTCTACGAGCCGTACCGCGAATTCAGCGGCGGTCGAGAGGTGCGCACCTGGTCGGCACTGCTCGGCCAACTCCGCCGACTCGAGGCCGACGCCTCCTGGGCGGGCGAGGTGCGTGCTCACACCGCCGACCTCGCGACGCGGCACTTCGCGTTTCAGGACGGCCGGAATGCTGAGAGAGTGTATTCCGAGATAGTCCTCAGACAGAAGGCGCGGAAATGACACGGATCGAGCGAGGCGGGCCGCCGGTCGGGCTGGCAATCGTCGACTCGGTCACCGTGCTCAGCTCGCCGGCGCCGACAGTCGCCTTCGCGGGATCGGTCAGCGTCGGCACCCCGGCGAGACTCGAGGTGCGGGGCTCCCGACAGACGCTCGGTGCCCCGGTCGCCGTCGCGAAGGGCCGCTGGAGCGCATCCCTCCCCCTGCTCGATTCGCTCTGGGGAGGTGCGGCCCTTCCACCCCGGTCCGGGCAGTACGAGGCAATCCTGCTGACCGCAGACGGCTCGCCCCTCCGCCTCGACGTCGACACCGACCTTCCCGCCCCCCAGCTCGTCGAGGGGGTGACCCGGGTGGCCTTCGACGACCGGGAGGACGGCCTCGGCCTGCGCTTCTCCGCACCCCTCAGCGACCGGGAACGCGGGCCGCTGCAGCAGGCGTCGCTCGAGGCCGACTATCGCTCGGCGACGTTCGAGCCGATCGACGCGGTGTTCTTCGAGAGCTTCTACGGTCAGAACGCGTCCTGCAACCCGCTCGCCATCGACCGCGAACTCGCCAGGCTGCGACCGGACATCGCCCGATACTGGAGCGTCGCGGATGCCTCCGTCGCGGTGCCGGAGGGGTCGATCGCGCTGATCGAGGGCAGCGAGGACTGGTGGCGCATCCGCGGCTCGGCCCGGCTGCTGGTGATCAACGACTGGCTGCGCAAGAGATTCCGCAAACGCTCGTACCAGACGGTGCTGCAGACCTGGCACGGCACGATGCTCAAGAAGCTCGCCCTCAGCCGACTTCGGCTCGGCGCCCGCCCCGCGCTCGCCACCCTGCGGGAGCGTGCCCGGTGGGACATCCTCCTCGCTCAGAATCCTTACTCGACCAAAGTATTCCGCTCCGCGTATGCATTTCTGGGACCGGTCTGGCAGGAGGGCTATCCGCGCGACGACGTGCTTCTCACCGGCGATGCGGCGGCCGTTCGACGACGACTCGGCATCCCGGACGGGGTGACGGTGCTGCTCTACGCGCCCACCTGGCGCGACGACCGGCCGGACCACGTGGACCACCTGGACGTGTCGCGCTTCGCCGAGAACCTCGGCGCCGGCTACGTGACCCTGATCCGCGGGCACTCCCGCACCCTCCTCCCCGGGGAGGACCTCAAGGCCCGCAACGTGCTCGACGTGACCGGCTACCCCGACATCTCCGAACTGTTCCTCGTGGCCGACGCGCTCATCACCGACTACTCCTCGGTGATGTTCGACTTCACCGTCACCGGCAAGCCGCTGTTCTTCTTCACCCCGGACCTCGTGCACTACCGCGAGAAGCTTCGCGGCTTCTACTTCGACCTCAGCGCCGTCGCGCCGGGGCCCGTCGTCTCGGATCCCGCCGAACTCGTCGCCCTGGTGCGCGACCGCGACGCCGTGCGCGCGCGTTACGCGGACAAGTACCGAGCCTGGCAGCGCCGGTTCAACCCGCGCGACGACGGCGGGGCGGCGGAGCGAGTGGTGCGGCGGCTGCTCGAGGAGCGGATCATCGGCTGAGGCCGCGTGGTCAGATTCCGGTGCGCGAGGTGTCCGTCGTGTCCCGGGCACCCCGGATCACGCCGACGATGAACCCGACCCCCCAGCTGAGGTGCATCGTGGGCAGAACGAGGAAGAACCGCCAGCGGTCCGGCCAGCCCGGGCCGCCCGCCCGGGAGAAGCTCAGGAGCAGCAGCAGCACCAGGTAGGCGGCGGGGCCGGCGTAGACGAGGGAGAGCAGCACGCTCGCCCATCCGGTGAGCACTCCCGTCACCTGCAGCACGAACACGACGACGCTGAGCACCAGGGCGAGAACGAGGGCCGGCGGGGCGAAGAATCGCCACGGGTTGCGTCCGGCGTATCGGCGGACGAGTTCGCCGCGCCAGATTCCGGTGGCACAGAACTGGCGCACGAGCTTGGTCCAGCTCTCCCGCGGCCAGTAGGTGACCTCGAGCGACGGGTCGAACCACACGGAGTGGCCGGCGGCCCGGATGCGGAGGTTCAGTTCCCAGTCCTCGCCGCGGCGGATGGTCTCGTCGAAGTAGTCCACCTCCTTGAGCACCTCCGTGCGGAAGACCCCGAGATAGGCGGACTCGGCCGGTCCCTCCTCCGCTCCCCCGTGATAGCTCCCGCCGCCCAGACCGAACCGGCTGTTGTACGCGCGAGCGACCGCGGACTGGAACGGGGTCTTGCCCTGTGCCTTCATGACCCCGCCGACGTTGGCTGAGCCCGTGCGGTCCAGGGTCTCGATGGCCCGGCGGGTGTAGCTCGGCTCGAGCTCCGAATGGGCGTCGACGCGCACGATGATCGGATACTTGCTCGCCCGGATCGCGAGATTGAGACCGACCGGAATGTCGGTGTCCGGGTTCAGGACCGTGACGATTCGGGGGTCCGCGGCCGCGAATCCGTTCACCACCTCGTTCGTGCCGTCCGTCGACGGACCCAGGGCGAGAATCACCTCGACGTCGCCGGCATAGTCCTGGGCCAGGACCGTGCGAATCGCATTGCCGATGTACGACACCTCGTTGAGCACGGGGATCACGTAGGAGACACCGGGAAGGGCGTGTGCCTCTGGCGTCATGGGGTCCAATACAGCTGGGTGGTCGGTCGGTCGAGCCTACCAGCCGAGGCGAATCGGGCTGCCGACTCGAAACGGGCGGCCGACACGAAACAGGCACGGTCCCCGCCGTCTCGCGGGGACCGTGCCTGGATTCGGGCGACTATCAGCCGAGGGCGCCGAGGGTGACCGTGGCGTTCGAGGTCTTTCCGCCCCGCACGTAGGTGAGGTCGGTCGTGGCGCCGGCCGGAAGGAACCGCACCTGGGCGGTGAGGTCGGTGCTGCTGGTGATCGCGACACCGTCGAACTGGGTGATCACGTCGCCGGCCTGCAGCCCGGCCTTGTCAGCCGCTCCGCCGCCGGTGACCTGCTTGATGACTGCTCCGACCACCGTACTCGTGTCGGTGGACGAGACATCCGTGACGCTGGCGCCCAGCAGGCCGTGCGTGGCCTTGCCGTTCTTGATGATCTCGTTCGCCACACGCTGGGCGAGGTTGGAGGGGATGGCGAAGCCGACTCCGATGTTGCCGGAGGTGGATGACGTGCCGCTCGCGCTCGCGATGGCCACGTTGATGCCGATCACCTTCGCGTTGGAGTCGAGGAGCGCGCCGCCCGAGTTGCCGGGGTTGATGGCGGCATCCGTCTGGATCACCGGGAGGGAGATCGTGGCGGCGGCCGTGGCCGGAGCCTGGGTGCTGCCGTTGCCCTGGCCGTTGTCGAAGTTCCAGAAGTCGAACGGACTGGTGTTCGGGCTCGAGCTGTCGCCGGAACCGGACTTCGGTGCGGCCGACGAGGCGATCGAGATGCTGCGGTTGAGGGCGCTCACGATGCCGTCCGTGACCGTGTTGGAGAGGCCGAGCGGTGCGCCGATCGCGATAGCGGTCTCCCCGACGTTGAGCTTGCTCGAGTCGGCGAAGTCCGCCGGGGTGAGGTTGCTCGGGTTCTTGAGCTTGATGACCGCGAGGTCCGCGATCGGGTCGGTGCCCACAACGGTGGCGTCGTAGAGGCGGCCGTCCGACGTGGTGACCTTGACCGCCGGGTCCGCGATCTCACCGTCGAGGGTCACGACGTGGGTGTTCGTGAGCACGTAGCCGTCCTTGCTGAGCACGACGCCGGATCCCGTGCCCGCCGCCGACTTGCTGGAGACGGAGATGGTGACGACCGAGGGACCTGCCTTGGCCGCCACCGCGGTAATCACGTTGACACTCTCGGTGTCGTTCACCGTGATGTTCTGCGGGGTGGTGGTGGAGGAGGCGGTCTGGCTGCCCTGGTTGGATGTGATCGCCCACGCTGCAACACCGGCGCCGGACACACCGCCCACGAGGGCGCCGACCGCGAGGGCCGCGACGAGGCCGACGGTGCTCGATCGCTTGGCGGTGGAGGGTGCCGCCGTGGTGTGGAGGGTCGGGTCGAGGGGCTGAGTGGCCGTGGGCGCGTAGAACTGCTCCTCGGTGGCGGCCTGGCTGGTCGCCGGGCTCGAAGGTTCACCGGACGAGACATCCACGGGGGTGGTCTCGCTCTGGGTCTCCACGGCGGGCGTGCTGTCGCTCGCGGCGTTGAGTCGCGCTTCGTTTTCGGAGAGAGATTCGGGGGTGTCGGACCCGGAAGCTGGGTCCTTCGGTGCGTCGGTCATGGGGGCTGCTCCTTCCAAGCGTTGCTAGCATCCTCTGGCAACCTGAGCATTCTATTTGGACGCGCTGTGAGGCTGCCGACCCTTGCCTCCATTCGTACCGGAGCCCGCTGCGGCACAGTCTGGATCGCTCAGCAGCCCGGTCCGGTGGGGTTGGCGGCGCAGTCCGAGCCCACCAGGACGGTCTGCGCGGCGCTGGCGGTGGCCACGAGGCGGTTGGCCTGCACGGGGATCGAACCGGCGATGGCAGTCCAGTCGCCGCCCGCGTAGCGGTACTCGGCGGAGAAGTCGATGGTGAGGTCGATCGAATACGTTCCGGGGTTGCGATAGATGTGGCTGGTGGAGGTGGCGTCGAACTCGCCGGCGCCCTGAGCCGCCCACGGCGAGCCGCCCGTTGCCGTGCTGCGCGTGGCACCGTCGCCGTACGACCAGTGAAACCGCAGCGCGGTGAATCGAACGGACGCCTGCTGGGCCAGAAGCAGGCCCTGCTGCTCCTGGGGGCCGGCTACCGCGTAGAAGTTGGTGTCCAGGCCCACCACCATCCAGCCGTTCGGTTGCATGTAGTCGATGCCGGATGCCGGTCGAAAGCCGACCAGGTCGCGAAGCGTCACCGGGGAGGTCACCGTGTAGCCGTCGCGCAGGGGCGGCGGCGGAACCGGGGCCGGGGTGCCGACACAGCCGGCCGCGCGTCGGCATGCCGCTCCCGGGCGCCCGGGGGCGCCCCGGCCCGACCCGGACGACCCGGCGGTGTTAGCCGACCCGTCGAGCACTGCCTCGCCGTCGCGAATGTTGGCGTTTACCGTGGGGCACCCCGTTGTCTGACGCTCAAGCAGAGTGCATGCGTGGGAAGCATTTGCGTTAGCGGGGAGGGAAAGTACGCACGCCAATCCAGCAGCAACAAAGCTGGTAATTGCTACGCCTAGCAGGTTCCTAGTCCGGACCATGGCGCCTCCTCCGACACGAGTAGATCTTGAGATTCTTCGTTGCGTCGCTCGAACGAGACCTCCATTGGAGCACGATCTGGTCGATCGGATGAAACAACAGAGACACCGTTTCGATCACGCACATCGACCGCGCTCACGTCGACGCACACATAGACCGCGACGGCAACTGACCCGACGGTCGCGTCAGAATCGTAGGTCTGAAGGGTCATTCCGTCGTACCGGGATCCACCGGAACTGACCCATCCTTTTTGATGCTCCTCGCGAAAGCTCACCGCCTGAATGTCGGCCCAACTCTTCGTAGTAACGGCGTCAATGCGCTCGGGATGAATCCCGCCCTGCATGAGGATCTCGTCTGACACCTTCAAGTACGCGGCGTAGGCGGCGGTAGCCGCCGCGAGCGCCTCGGCATCGGAGGCGAAGAGCGGCTCGGCGGAGGGGGTTGGCGTGGACGTCGACCGCGGCGGGTGAATCGGCTCCGATCTCACGCATCCGGTGAGCATCGCGACGACCGCGAGGGCAGCGAGGGATACGCGAGATAAATTCCGCATGCTGCACAAGGTAGGGCACCCGGGAGCGTCGCGGCCACCTTTTTCCACACCTGTTACTGCAATTCAGCCGGAGTGCGGTGGGGACGAGCGGCGACGGAGTACCGTTGGAGCAGTTATTTTGCCCATCGACGACAGTGGAGACAACCGCGGATGACAGTCTCCGGAGCCTGGGAACGCACGGCGCGAGGCGCCATGCTGCTCGGATCGAACGGCCAACTCAGGCCGACCATTTTTGCCGAGATGTCCGCCCTCGCGACGGCCACCGGCGCGATCAACCTCGGGCAGGGCTTCCCAGACGAGGACGGCCCGATCGAGGTGCTGGATGCCGCCCGCCGCGCGATCACGGACGGATTCAACCAGTATCCGCCCGGGCTCGGCTACCCGGTGCTGCGCGAGGCGATCGCCGCCCACCAGAAGCGCTTCTACGGAATGAATCCCGACCCCGATCGCGAGGTTCTGGTCACCGCCGGAGCGACCGAGGCGCTCGCGGCCACCATCCTCGCCCTGGTCGAGGAGGGCGACGAGGTGGTCACCCTCGAGCCGTTCTACGACTCGTACGCGGCGATCATCGCGCTCTCCCGGGGCGTGCACCGCACGGTGGCCCTGCGCGCTCCCGACTTTCAGCCCGACCCCGACGAGCTGCGACGGGTCGTCGGCGATCGAACCCGACTCATCCTGATCAACAACCCGCACAACCCCACCGGGGCCGTGCTCTCCCGCGAGATCCTCGAACTCGTGGTGGAGCTCGCCCACCGGCACGACGCCATCATCGTGACCGACGAGGTGTACGAGCACCTCACCTTCGGCGCCAGTCACCTGCCGATCGCGACGCTGCCCGGGGCGTGGGAGCGCACCGTCACCATCTCGAGCGGCGGCAAGACTTTCAACACCACCGGGTGGAAGATCGGCTGGCTCACGGCGCCCAACCGGCTCCTGGAGCCGATCCTGAGTGTGAAGCAGTTTCTCACCTACGTGAACGGCGCGCCCTTCCAGCCCGCGATCGCCGTGGGCCTCGGCCTTCCGGACTCGTTCTTCTCCGGGATCGCCGCCGGGCTTCAACGCAAGCGGGACGTGCTCTCCGCCGGACTCGCCAAGGCGGGCTTCGCGGTGAGCCGCTCGAGCGGCTCCTATTTTGTGGTCGCGGATGCCGCTCCGCTCGGATTCACCGACGCGGCCGCCCTCTGCCGGCAGCTCCCCGAGCTCGCCGGCGTGGTGGCGGTGCCGATCAGCGCGTTCGTGAGCGACGAGAACAAGGGAGAGTACGCGTCGCTCCTCAGATTCGCGTTCTGCAAGCGCGTGGACGTTCTCGAGCGCGCATCCGCCCAGCTCGCCGACCTGCGGCGCTAACGGGGCGGCAAAGCCTCAGGCGGCGTCGAGGAGCGACTTCCTCGGCAGCGGCAGCGACATGCTGAACAGCGTGCCGACGCCCTCCTGGCTCTCCACATCGAGCTCACCCTCGTGGGCGGTGACGATCGCCTTGGTGATGGTGAGGCCGAGGCCCACCCCCGGCACCGCGTTGCGCGTGGCGGTGGAGGCCCGGAAGAAGCGCGCGTAGAGCTGGTCGAGCTCGGAGGCAGGGATGCCCATGCCCGTGTCCCGAACGCTCACGATCGCGTCCTCGGCCGTTGAGCCCAGCGCGACGGTGACCGTGCCGCCCCTCGGCGTGAACTTGACGGCGTTGGAGATGAGGTTGTCGCAGGCCTGCCCGAGTCGCACCGAGTCGCCGCGAACGGCCACGGGCTCGCTCGGCAACTCCATCAGGAGCGTGATTCCCGCCGCCGCGGCGACCGGCCTCGCCGACTGCACCGCGGCCGTGACCACGTCACTGAGGGCGACGGTGCCGACATCGAGCGGGAACTTGCCGGACGCGACCTGGGCAGTGAACAGCAGGTCCCCCACCAGGCGGAGAAGCCGATGGGCGTTGCGCTCGGCGACGCTCAGGTACTGCAGCTGCTCGTCGGACAGGGGCGATTCGTCGTCGTCGCGCATCAGCTCGAGGTAGCCGAGGATGGAGCTGAGCGGCGTGCGCAGCTCGTGGGAGATGAGGCCGACGAACTCGTCCTTGAGACGCGCGACCTCGAGTGCCTGGGTGACATCCGTCGCGACGAAGATGTAGCCGATCGTGGCCCCCTCCTCGTCCACGCGAGGGGTCACGGCCACGTTGACGGAGAGCTCGGATCCGTCGTGGCGCCGGTAGGTCCAGTCCCGCACCTCGGCCCGACCGAGCCTGGCCGACTCGACGAGGGCGGAGAATCCGGGGTTGAGAACCGTCTCGCCTGGTGGATAGTTGAGTTCGCGCGACCGGGCCTCGAGCTCGTGGGAGTCGTGGAATTCGAAGACGTAGCGTTTGCCCTGCGTCTCGCCCGCGGTGAGGCCGAGCATCGCCGCCGCCCCCGGGTTCCAGACGTCGATGAGCCCGGTGAGGTCGGTGCCGATCACCGACTGCTCGGTGACGGCGTCCAGCACGCTGCGAGTGAGGCGGTTGGCCGCGTGCAGGCTCAACTCGTTCTCCTGGAGCTTGCCGGCGAAGGTGAGGGTCTCCCGCAGCATCCCCTCCCGCTCCTCCGCGAGCCTCGTGATCGACCACATCTGCGTTCGGCCCTGTCGGGAAAGCTCGTTCACGATCGCGGCGACGACGCCGTAGACGAGCGGGCCGAACACCCCGCGAAGCCACTCGCTCTGCGTCTCGGGGACGTGCCAATAGAGCACGTACGGCAGCATGATGCTCGCCGACGAGCCAACGATCGCCACGAACACCCACCGTCGGCCCTGCTCGGATGCGATCCAGAGCACCGGCAGGATGAGCAGCGCGGAGAAGAGCGACGTGGGGCCGCCGGTGCCGACGCGCAGGAGCGCGATCGCGAGCATCGAGAAACCGGGCACTATCAACGCCCAGCGGGTGACCCGGCTGAGCCGGCTGAAGTACACGGAGAGAAGCGTCGCGCCGACCATCACGACGCAAGCGGAGACGATCGCGGCCCGGTCGGTGACGGTGATCGCCGGGGCGAAGAACGCGAGCAGTGCCGCGAGCGAGAACACAGCGACCGTGGGGAACTGCTTGAGGGCCGGCGACGGGGTGTCGACCGAGAGCCGTTTCATGGCCGTGGCGTAGAGCCGTTTCACGCTCTTCATGCGAACACTCTCTTCATGCGATTAGTTGTCCTTGCTCATGAGCGCGGAGAGCGCGAGAGCGAGTTCCCGGGGGCTGAACGGCTTCACGAAGAAGTCGTCAGCCCCGGCGTCCGCGCCGGCCGCCCTCGACTGGTCGTCCACGGCCGCGGTGAGCAGCACCAGGTGGATGCCGTCAAGGGAGTCGTCGGATCGGGCCAGCCGGCAGACCTCGAGCCCGGTCAGTCCGGGCATCGACACGTCGAGTACGGCCAGGTCTGGCCGGTGGGACTGCAGGGCCTGCCAGGCCGCCGTGCCGTCGGCGGCCGACTCGACGAGGTCGAGGCCGGCCCGTTTCACCGCGATGGCCACGAGGGCCCGGATGTCCGGGTCGTCGTCCGCGATGACGACGCGGGCCGGAACCGACTCGGTCACTCCGCCGACCACTTCGGCACGAGATCCCGGAGCACCCTGCGAATCTGCGCACCGGTGAACGGCTTCGGCAGCACGGCATCGCTCGCCGGGTATTGCGCGGCGTCGAGCACGGAGCTCACGGCGATCTTGCACTCCGGGCGGTCCGCCTTCAACCGCTCGGTGAGATCCCAGCCGTTCATGCCGGGAAGCACGAGGTCGATCACGGCGAGATCCGGTGTCGAACGGCTGTAGGCCAGGATCGCCTCCTCGGCGGACGCGGCGACGGTCACGTCGCAGCCGGCCCGTTCGAAGTACCGGCGCAGGAGGGTGCGCTGGTCGTCGCTGTCGTCGACGATGAGCACCTTCACCTTCGTCTTGATCGCGGTGGGAATGCTCATACGAAGAAGACCTCTCGGAGAACGACGAGCGCCGCGACCACCGCGAGCGCCAGGATTGCTTTGGGGATGAGCACCCGCTCGGAGCGGTGATCGAGCTCGATTTCCCCGCGGGGGAAGGCCTCGCCGTGGTTGCCAGGAACGATCTTCTCCGCCAGACAGCGTTCGGCATGCCTGCCTGTGCAATCCGTGGTCATGCGAGCGCCCTCCCCGTGTTCTCGACGTTGTCCCACCGAGCTTCGGCGTGCCTCAACTCCTGGGTGTCTGAGTCGAAGGTGATGGCAGGACGTCGTCGGGGTGAGCGCCGATCGACACAACGGCCTCACGGGGCGGCACGGCCGCCCGGGCCCGCCTGGACTCCTCGGCGAGCCTGGTGACGACCGAGATGAGGTCGGCGGAGGACACCGGCTTGGTGAGGAACTCGTCGGCCTGGCTGCGCAGGGCCGCGACCGCGTAGTCGATCGAGACGTGAGCCGTCATGACGACGACGGGCGTGCCGGGGCGTTCGGCGCGGATCTGATCGAGCAGGTCGTGGCCGGTGAGACCGGGCATCTCGATGTCGGTGATCACGACATCCGGTTCGAACGTTCCGAGGGTGGCGCGGGCGAACGTCGGGTTGGAAATCACCGTGACGATGCAGCCGCGCTTTTCGAGAACCGTGCGCGTGTAGAAGGCCACGTCCGGGTCATCTTCGACAACCAGGACGCGGTAATGCTGATCCACCAGTGAACTCCCCCGAAAGAATTTGGCTCCATTGTATGCGGAGCGGGCCTTTCACAGCGGATGGACACCGAAACGTCGCATCCGGAGCGCCGGATTGATCTCGCGCACCGACTCGATCCGGGACCGCGCGAGCCACGCCACCGCCACCGAGGTCTCCTCGCCGAGAGTCGCGAGCTCGACGCCCATCGGGTCGACGATCATGCTGTTGCCGGCGCCGATGGGCGGAGCCTGGTCGGCGGCCGCCACGAAGATCGTGTTCTCCAGCGCCCGAGCGGTGACGAGCGTGCGCCAGTGCTGCTCCTTGAGCGGACCGCGCACCCACTCGCTCGGCACGACGACGAGGTCGGCGCCGGCGTCGACGAGACGTCGGGTGACCTCGGGAAACCGGAGGTCGTAACAGGTCTGGATGCCGACGGTGAAGCCGGCGAGGGGGAACGTCTCAGGCGCCTCGATGTCGCCGGGGCGCACCCACTCGCTCTCCCTCTGCCCGAACGCGTCGTAGAGGTGGATCTTGCGATAGGCCGCCACGATCGCCCCGGTCGGGCCCACCGCCACGACGGTGTTCGAGAACCGGTCGCCCCCCGCGGTCTTCTCGAGCATCCCGGCGACGAGGTGCACTCCGAGCACCTTCGCGATGGCCTCGAGCCCGGCCACGAACGGGCCGTCGAGGGGCTCGGCCGCGGCGAGCGAGTGGGCGCCGAGGTCCGGGGTGAAGTAGGAGGAGTATTCGGGGAAGACGACGAGCGAGGCGCCGCGCTCCACCGCCAGGGTCGCGAGGTCCCGGATGCTGGCGAGATTTGCCGCCGTGTCGTCCCCCGGGGCGAACTGGGCCACCGCGACGCCGACGCTCGAGTCGCCGTGGGATCCCAGGCCGGAGACGCCGGATTCGGTCATGCCGCCAGCCTAGGGCCAGTGTCGGTCCGCCCGCGTTGTCAGCCGACGCCCGCCGCGATCTGCTCCCGGTAGGGCAGCAGGGCGGCCTTGAGCCCGAGGCCGACCACGGCCACCAGTCGCTCGCCGCGGAAGTAGCCGACGATCACCTCCGACGCGATGTCGCCGGCGAGGATGCGGATGCCGTTGGGGTCGGCGAGCCCAGGAAGGCCGTAGGCCTGCAGGCTCACCTCGAACTGGTTGGACCAGAACGCGGGCATCGGGGTGAAGCGCTGGGCGGCGACCTCGGCGTACGTGCCGTCGTCGGCGAGCCACGCGCCGAGCACCGCGCCCGCCCGCTTGCCGGTGTCGGTGGGGATGTTCCAGTGCTCGACCCGGCGCGGCACGTCGTCGAACATCAGGTTGGGGAAGCGTGCGATGTCGCCGACCACGTACACGTCGTCGTGCACCCGCCCGTCGACCGAGATGGCGCGCATCGCCGGGTCGGCGAGCACCCCGTCGCTCAGGTCGAGGTCGGTGGAGGCGAGCCAGCCGATGTTGCAGTCGGAGCCGATCGCCTCGACCAGCACCTCCGCCGGCAGAATCTCCCCGTCGTCGAGCACGACCTCGTCGAGCCGGTTGCCGCCGTCGAGCTGGGCGATGGTCCTGCCGAGCCGGAAGCTCACGCCGTGTGCCTCGTGGCGCCGGCGGAGCTCCGTGGCCAGCAGGCGCCCGAGCGGGCACACTATCGGTTCGGCGCTCGGCGAGACCACGGTCACCCCGCAGCCAAGCTTGCGCGCGGTGGCCGCCACCTCGCAGCCGATGAAGCCGGAGCCGGCCAGCACGACACGCGCGCCGGGCACGAGTTCATCGCGCAGGGCCATCGCGTCGTCGAGGGTGCGCACCGAGTGCCGTCCGGCGATCGGCGGCAGTTGCAGCCGGCGGGGGCGCAGTCCGGTGGCGATCACGAGAGCGCGCCACGGGAGCACGGTTCCATCGTCCGTGACGAGGGTGTGTGCGTCGAGATCGACCGAGGTGACCCGGGTTCCGAGCATCCAGTCCACATCGGCGGTGGCCGCGCGGGCCGGAAAGGCGACGGCCTCGTGGCTCACGCCGGTGGAGAGCACGTCCTTGGAGAGCGGCGGCCGGTTGTACGGGGCGTGCACCTCGTCGCCGATCACCGTGAGCGCGCCCGCGTAGCCGGCCCGGCGGAGGGCCTCCGCCGTGCGGAGTCCCCCCATCGCCGCACCGACGATGACCACGGGCGCAGACACTATTCCACGATCCGGATGGCCTGCATGGGGCAGACGTCAACGGCGGATTCGACGTTGTCGCGCTCGGAGTCGTCGGCCTCAGCCAGGTACTCGAGCTTGTCGTCGTCGTTGAGATGGAACACGTTGGGCGCCTCGAAGACGCACTGCCCGTAGTGCTGGCAGAGGGTCATGTCGACCTGGATCTTTATCAACTACTTCTCCTCCACGGTGGATGGGTACAGGTCTTTCGATGGCGTGCGGATGCCGCGGAACTCCCAGTCGCCGCCGAGCGCCGTCGAAACGACCTCTTCACTCTCGGTCGGCTGGGCGCCGACGTCGGTGCGGATCGGGGTGGGCCCCTCGACGATGGTATTGCTCAACCGGCCGAGGCCCTCCACCTCTACCTCCACGACGTCCCCGGGTTCGACGGGCCGCGAGGAGGCCGGCGTGCCGCTGAACAGGATGTCGCCGGGGCTCAGCGTGATGGTGCGGGCGATGTCGGCGACCAGGTAGTTCATGTCCCACTCCATGTTGGCGGTGTTGTCGTCCTGTTTCACCACCCCGTTCACGATCGTGCGGATCTGCTTGCCGCGGAAGTCCCAGTCGGTGACGAGGCCCGGGCCGACCGGGGCGAGCGTGTCGCTGCCCTTCACCCGCAGCATCGATCCGGCATCCGTGTCCCGAAAGTCGTGCAGGCCGAAGTCGTTGCCGATCGTGTAGCCGGTGATGTAGTCGCCGGCGTCCTGCGGCGATACGTTGCGGCAGGTGCGACCGATCACGATCACGATCTCGCCCTCGAAGTTGAGCCACTTGCAGCCGAGCGGGCGCACCACCGAACCGCGGTGGCTGTTGAGCGCCGTGATCGGCTTGTGGAAGTAGGTGGGCGCAGAGGGCAGCTTCGTCATGAACTCGTCCGTACGGCTGGCGTAGTTGAGATGCACCGCGATGATCTTGGACGGCTCGGTGGGCGGCAGGTGGATGGCCGCGTCGACCCCCACCTCCCGGCCGTCGGCGGCGACGAGGGCGTCACCGTGGCGCACGGTCTGCGTGGCGACGCCGTCCAGCAGGATGCGACGATACTCAGTCACGCGACAGCGTCAGATCTTTGGCTCTCGGGAATCCGCCAACCGGTCGAGGGAACCAGACGTGCACCTGGCCGGTGCCGATCGAGTTCTCGTATTCGCTGTACAGCACGCCGGGGGCGGTGCAGTTCTCCTCACCGATCGCTCCGATCGTGAGCAGCCAGTGGCCGAACATGCCCTCCGGCCGCACCTTGTGGAATGCCGGCATCGTCTCGAGCACCTTCGCGTGGTCGCCGGCCTTGAACCAGTCGAGACGCTCGTAGTCGGCGACCCGGGCGGCCTCGGAGAAGATGTGGCTCGGGTCCGCCATCTCGTGCTTGCGCAGCTCGCGCAGCTTGAAGAAGGTGTGGGACAGGGCACCGGAGGCGAGCAGGATCACGCGGCGGTCGCTCTTGGCGATCGCCTCGCCGATCGCGCGGCCGGCCCGGAGGAAGTCCTCGTCGGTGGCCGTCTGGCAGAGGCTCACGCTGATCCACCGCTTGTCGGGGAGCCCCTCGCCGAGGTACTTCCAGAGGTTGATGGTGGCGTACATCACCGGCAGGTCCGGGTCGTTGATCGGGGTGATCCAGGTGCCGTTCTTTTCGGCCTCGCCGGCGATGAGGTGGGCCAGCTCCGGGTCGCCCAGGTAGTCGTACGGCACGCCGTGCATTCCCCGCGGCAGCTCCTCCGAGGTGAACTTGCCGCTGCGCCGCTCGTGCGAGGTCACCACGAACTCGACGGTGGTCGCCCAGTGACTGTCGAGCACGATCACCGTGTCGTAGTCATCTGACTCGAAGACGTCTTTGCGCAGCTTCTCCAACCCGGAGACGAGCGTCGAGTCCTTGCCCTCGTTGAGCTCCATGCGCGTCTCTTTCGGCAGCATGATGGTTGGTACGTGAGCGATCAGGCCCACACCGACTACTTCACCCATGAGCTATTCCTTCCATCCGTTGGGAGCGACGACCGTGTTCTTCACGTCCGCGTAGAAATCGAAAGACCAGGTGCCGCCCTCGCGGCCGACTCCGGACTTCTTCGAGCCGCCGAAGGGCGCCCGGAGGTCGCGCACGAAGAAGCAGTTGACCCAGATCGTGCCGGCGACGAGCCGGGAGGTGATCGCCTCGGCGTGCTGCCGGTCGCCGGAGACGACGACCGCGGCGAGGCCGAACTCGGTGCCGTTCGCGAGGGCGAGCACCTCCTCGTCGGTCGAGAAGGTCTGCATGGTGAGCACCGGACCGAAGACCTCCTGCGTCACGATCTCGCTTCCTGGAGTGGGGTCGTAGACGAGTGTCGGCGAGAAGTAGAGGCCACCGAGTTCGGTGTTCGGGCCGCCGCCCATGGCGATGGTCGCGCCCTCGGCGCGGGCGCGGTCCACGAATCCCTTGACCCGGGCGAAGTGCGCCTCGTGCACCTGCGGGCCGATGTCGGTCGCCGGATCCCGCGGGTCGCCCTGACGCATGGCGGCTGCCTTGCGACGGAACGCCTCGGTGAATTCCGCCTCGATGCTCTCGTGCACGAGGATGCGCGTGCCGGAGAGGCAGACCTGGCCGGCGTTGTCGTACTGCTCGATGGCGAGCTCGGCCGCGAGCTCGAGGTCCGCGTCGGCGAGCACGAGGAACGGGCTCTTTCCGCCCAGTTCGAAGCTGCACGGGGTGAGGTTCTCCGCCGCGGCTCGCGCGATCGACTTGGCGGTGGGCACCGACCCGGTGAACGAGATGCGGCTGAGACCCGGGTGCGCGACGAGCGCCGCCCCGGCCTCGCGCCCGATCCCCTGCACGACGTTGAAGGCGCCATCCGGCAGCCCGGCCCGCTTGGTGATGTCGGCGAGAAGGGAAGCGGTGAGCGGCGTCCACTCGGCCGGCTTGAGCACGACGGTGTCCCCCGCGGCGAGCGCCGGGGCGATCCGCCAGGTGGCGAGCATGAGCGGCGCGTTCCACGGCGTGATGATGCCGGCGACGCCGGACGGGTCCCAGGAGACGTGGTTGACGTGCCCGCGCGTCTCGAAGTCCGGGTGGTCGAGGTGGTTGACCAGCCAGTCGGCGAAGAAGCGGAAGTTGTGGGCGACTCGCGGCATCACTCCCCGCAGGTGGCTTCGCAGGAGCGCCCCGTTGTCCATGGTCTCGACGGCAGCGAGAGAATCCACGCTCTCCTCGACGAGGTCGGCGATGCGGTTGAGGATCGCGGCGCGTTCCGTGGGCGGCATCCCCGACCACACCGGAAAGGCGTTTCGCGCGGCCTCGACCGCGAGGTCCACCTCGACGGCGCCGCCGCGGGCGATCTCGCCGAGAAACGTCCCGTCGATCGGGGAGGTATTGGTGAAGGTCGACGCCGAGGCGACGCGCAGGCCGCCGATGTAGTGTCTCGTGTCGACAGCCGTTCCTGCCACGTCAACGCTGGTCATGCGCTCTCCCCGTCTCGAATGGCTCGCCGTTAAATCATTCGGATGCTAATGAGTTACCCTACAGAATAGCCATTGGCTCTACAACTCCCCGTTCCGAACCTGGGAAAGACATCGTGGTCACTTCGCAGCGTCCCAGAATCGCCATCCTCGGCCGATTCGCCTCCAGCACGTCCGCCCTGCGCCACGGCGCCGTCGTCAACGCCCGCGCCCTGCTCGAGGCGGTCTGGGCCGCCGGCGGCGAGCCCCTCACCCTCCTGCCGGTCGCGGGAAGCGACTGGGCGAGCCGCCTCGACGGCTTCGGCGGCATCCTCCTTCCCGGCGGGGGCGACCTCTCCCCCGCCAGCTACGGCCAGACCGTCGCCTCCGAGAACGTCTACGACGTGGACGGGGTGCAGGATGCCGCGGATCTGGAGAGCGCCCGCTTCGCCCTGCAGGCCGGCCTGCCGCTGCTCGCCGTGTGCCGCGGCCTGCACGTCGTCAACGTCGTGCGCGGCGGCACCCTCGTGCAGGACCTTCCCCGGCACCACCGCAACCACGTGCACGACGTGCGCTTCGAGCAGCAGGAGCAGTTGTTCGGCCTGAGCTCCCCGGTCGTGCGCGCCTCCTGCTACCACCACCAGGCACTCGACCGGCTCGGCGAGGGGGTCGAGGTGGTCGCGCGCTCGACGGACGGCATCCCGGAGGCCGCGGTGATCGACGCCGCCGGCTGGGCCGTCGGGGTGCAGTGGCATCCGGAGGACACCGCCGCGACGGATCCGGCCCAGGCGGCGATCTTCGCGGAGCTGGTCGATCGGGCCCGGCGCTGATCCCGGCGCCACCACCGCAATCACGAGGCCTGGTTGTACTGCCCAGGCAGCTTGGTTGATTGGGCGGTCCTCCTGTCCCACGGTGATGCTGCTGTGACTCCGAATCACCCCTAAGGACGTTCGCTTCTCGCTGTCGGCCCATTTGCGGTGCCGCCCGCGTCGGTCGGGCCGTGTTCTGCAGGACGGGGCCCGGACTCTTGGGTGCCTAGCCCGCAGACTCTGGTTGTGCAGGACAGCGTGCGCAGGACACGGCAGGGGTGTGGCGACCGGAACGGTCCCGGTCTGCAGGACGCTCCCGTCGATTCTGCACCCGTCGTGCTCGCTATCCGCACAACCCGTCCTGCACAACCCCGTCCTGTACGGCCCGTCCTGCACAACGCGTGCCAGGGGCAAGGGAGTGCCGCACAGTGGCGGGGTACGACGGGCCGAAACACGCTCCCGGCATCGCTCCACGAATACCATCACCACAGGCCCCACACCGCGACCGGAGCCCGCCCACTCATCAGCTGGTCAACCAACGCCCCTGGGCAGTACAGCTAGTCCCGCTTCTCCACGTGAACCGTCACGAGGCGCAGCATCTCGGCGAACTCGTCGCGCTTGGCCGGGTCGATCGGGCTCGACACGTGCTGCTCCTGCAGGTTGAAGTCGGGAAAGAGCTGCGTCATGAGATCGCGGCCGGCGTCGGTCATGCGCACGAGGACGAGCCGGCCATCCGCCTGGCTGCGCTCGCGCGCGAGCCAGCCGCGCCCCTCGAGGGTGGAAAGCACGCCGGTGAGCGTCGCCTTGGAGAAGCCGCCCTCCAGGGCGATCTGGCGGGTCTCGATCGGCTCCCAGATCCAGGTGACCCAGAGCACGACGAAGGCCGTCCAGGAGAGGTTGTTCTCGGACAGCACCGTGCGTTCGAAGTGATTGCGCACCGCGTTGGCCGCGCGGAACAGGTTGGACGCGACGGCCATCGCGGAGTAGTCGAGACGGAGGTCACCGAGCCGCGCGTCGACCTGTCGCTCGGTCTCGGCGAGCGTGTGCGCTCCGGCCATCGGGACTCCTTCTCGCAGACGATGCTGACTCGGCTCACTCTAATTGACCGCCCGACGTGCTCCGCCGCCCTGTCGCGACGCGTCCGTATGCCCTATCGTGAACTTGTTCGTGTCCTAACAACATCCCACAACCTGATAGCGAGATAAAAGTTGACTTCAACGACGAACGTCACCTTGGCCGATCTGGACCTCTTCGAGACCGGCGACCCCTGGCGGGTCTTCGACGAGCTTCGGGCGAACTCCCCCGTGCACTGGGACGAAGAGGATGCCCCGAACCACGGTTTCTGGTCGCTGACGAAGTACCACGACATCGTTGGCGTGCTCCGCGACACCGAGACCTTCTCCAGCGAGCGCGGCACCGTCAACCTCGAGGAGTTGGATGCCGAGCAGATCGAGGCGCGCAAGTCGATGCTCGAGACCGACGGCGTGCGGCACCGCTC
>NZ_JAYSJZ010000044.1:0-6207 GCF_043726815.1 Lacisediminihabitans sp. | reverse complement strand
GACCATCCCCCAGTCGAGCCCACTCAGCTCCCTGGCGAGGCGTTCTGCGGTGCCATGGGCGCTGCCGAACCCCGTCAGCTCGCTCGGCAGGTCGAAGGTCGCGAGCGTCTCGATGAGCGCCTTGTCGCCGCCGGTCCCGGATAGTGTCTTGACGAGTTCGGCGACACGGCGCGCCGTGGCAAGACGCCCGGTCGCGGTCGTCGTGTCGATGCCGAGCATGGCGCTGTGCGCTTCGAGCTGGACGACGAGTTCGGCGACGCGGCTGGCACTCACCTGAGTACGGATGACTCCGGCGAAGCGTCCGACGGCACGCGGGGTGAGATTCGCCTCGGGCGCGACGCCGAAGATACTTCCGGCGCGGTCCTTCGCGAGCGCCCAGTCAGAGTCGCTCGGCAGGTTGGCTTTTCGCGGTTGCGCGCCGTTCTGCAGCGCGCCGATGGCGGGCGCGCTGGTGCCGCTGAACTCGTAGTTTCCGATGAGCGCCCAGGTGATGAGGATCGCGTCCTCCATCGGCTTCGTCATGCCCCACGAGGCGAGCTTCGCGCGCAGGCCGCCGACCGTGGTCGCCGCACCGAGTTCGCCCTCCCAGCGGGCAAGGTTCGCGCCCCACCGGAAGTGTGCCTGGTCGACAACAACAACATTCTCGTTAACCGCGCCGATGCCGAGCGGGACGGCGATGTCGCGCGCGAGCCGCTGCTCGGGCGCGCTGAGCCCCTGGCGGCGGCCGCCGGCCTCGACAGTCGAGGTGATGAGGTCGATGGCCTCGCCGAGACGCCGCACCGTGACCTCTTCCATCCCGAGGTCGGGGTGGTCAGGGAACTCGTTCGCCCACGCGGTCTCGAGGGCGTGGCGTAGCCCAGTGAGCAGCGTCCCTGTGGGTGGCGGCGCGATGGTGAGCCCGGGTGCGAGCACGGAGTAGATCTCATTCCCGGCGAGGTCACTGCCGACGTTGGCCTCGTCGGGCGCGTTGACGCCGTAGGCCTGCCGCAGCGCCGTGGTGAGGACATCGCGCAGGGTGCGCCGCTGCGATTCGAGGGTCTGCCGGGCCGGGCCACGGTCCGCGAGCGGGAGGTGGTCGGCGTTCGCGTCGAAGCGGTTACCGGTGAGGAGGTATTCGAGAAGGACCAGCTTGCCGAGGTCGGCCTGCCTCGCATCGGAGAGGAAATTCGGAATCCACGCGATCGTGTTCGCCGAACGACCGCTGTCCCGCAGCTTCCGAAGCCGGGCGACGTCATCCGCCGGCGAGTGGGTACCGCTGTCGTATGGGAAGTCGATGACGGCGTGCCACTCGCTATCGCCGTGCATGAGGTCGCTGTCGAGCACTTCGGCCTCGTCGCGAACATTGCCAAACTTCACGGTGACGGTGCGCTTGTGTCCCCGCCAGACGTGACTAATCTGACGCCCGACGAGGTTGTCGGGCGGCAGCGCTAGCTCGTCGGCGATGAGCTTGCGAACGAGTTCGCGCCGCGTCTGCTGGTTATCTTCGGTGCGGACACGGTCAAGAATCGAGTCGTAGTCGACACCGCTGAGCGTGGCGATGATGATCGGGTCCGCGCCGTCTCCGACGCTGATTTCGCCGAACTCTGCCGCCCAGCTTCGGACGATGCCGAGCACCTGTTCCGCCTCGGTGCCGGGGATGAAGGCGTCGATGGTGCCCCAGTTGAGAGCGGCAAGCTTCGCTGCGGTCAGGTTCGCGAGGGACCGCGCCTCCGGGGCAAGGGCTGCGATGAGGACGGTCTTGGCAAGCCGGTCCTCGGTGACGAATGCATGGCCACGCGCGAGACCCGAAACGTCGCTTTCCGCGATCCCGTGCTTCCGCAGCAGGTACGGAAGCATCTTCTGCCGATAGAAGCGCGCTGAGATCGCGAAGTGCTGCTTCATCTCCTCAGTGAGCGGCTGCGATCCGCCGAGGACGACGGGCGCATAGAGGTCGCCGACGGGGATGACGTCTCGCACGAGGAGTGTCTCGCGCCCGTCGCTGAGGAGCTCGGCCATGAGCTTGAGGGCGGTACGCTCGCGCTGCATGAGGCTGGAGAGCGCGACCATCGTGTCGACGAGCGCCGGGGTGAAAGGGTAGACGTCGGCGAAAGCTCGCTCGTCGGAGTTCGCGTCGTCGGACAGCAGGTAGCCCCAGGCAGCATAGTCGCGCTTGACTTCGGTGAGGGCCGCGCCCAGAGTGGCGGCGGCACCGGCAGAGACGGGGCGGAGGAGCCTCTGCTTGACGATCTTCGGCAGGTCGGCAGCGTGGAGCCGGATCTTCGAGAAGCGGTCTTCCCAGTACTGGAAGAGCTGCCCCTGAGCAACGCGCTGGGCGCCAGCGACGTGGCTGCCGAGGAAGTCGCGGAGATCGCGCTGGCGCGCGAGGAAGGAGGTGATGGGGATCGGCAGGTTGGCGGCGGCGTTCTCGGCGAGCTGAACAACCTTTTCGATCTCGTTCTGCACCCAGGCCTGATCGGCGAGGTGTTGGCCGAGCCAGAGCACGATTTCGTCAATGAGGAAGACGAGTCCCTGATAACCGAGCGATTTTGCGTGCGTGGTGAGCGAAAGCAGGGCGTCTTTCATCGGTAGCCATTCGCCGGCACGCACCGACGATGAGAAGTAGGCCGCGACGAGGTCGTTGACAAGCCGGTCGCGGTCGGGGTGCCCCGGTGCCGCGGCTACGGCGACATCGAAACTCGCGGCCTGCCAGACGCCGCCGAGGTCGCCCCAGGCGGCGTCGCCGCCGCCGAGCCCAGCGAAGAATGCCTCGTCGCCCATCCGGGCGCGAAGGCCACGGGCGTCAGCCAGGAGGCCGTCGCTGGCGTGGAGCACGGGCGCGGCGGCGTCGGGGTGCTTGCGGGCGACAGTATCGAGATAGCCACCAAAGATGGCATCTTCGAAAGACTTCGCTCCGAGCAGGTTGTAGTCGAGCACGAGCAGGTTTCGCTCGAGGGTGTCCTGCCGGGCGGCGACGATCTGCTCGAGCCCAGGGATCTGCCGGGCGGAGACGCTGCCGGAGAGGAGTAGGTGGAGCACCGCCATGTAGTGCGACTTGCCGGAGCCGAAGGAGCCATCGAGGAAGGTGCCTCGGGACGACTGCCCGCTGAGGGAACTACCGACGAGGTCGATCCCGTCGCCGATGGCGGCAGCGATCGCCTCGGTGACGACGTAGTCCTTGATGGTCTGCTCGTGCCGGGCGACGCCTTCGTCGAGCTTGATGACGAAGTCGGCGGCCTCGACCCGCTCAGGGAGCGCGATGAGGTCGCGCAGCGGTGAGTTCAGGGTGTAGTCGGTCATGCGCGCTTCCTCCCGCGTGTGGTGGGTGCTGGTCGCCAGGATTCGACGCCATCTCTGCCGATTCCGAGTCGCGCAAGCAGTGTGGTGGTGATCCCGGCGACGGCGGCCGCGGGGCTGACGCCCGATCGGGCGTCGATCTCATCGTGCCACTGTTTCAGCCACGGCTCGATCTCGATGAGAACGCCGACGAGCGGGATGATCTGCTCGGCCGGTGCCGCGGCACGGGAGAGGTCATTCGCGAGGCGCGCGACAGACTGGCCGCGCTCCGCATAGTCCCACCCTGCCCAGCCGTACAGCTCTGTGGTGTCATCGGGGAGCCTACTACCGGGGAAGGCGATGAACCGCTCCTTCGGCACGTCGAGCTTGCCTCGTACTGACCAGTAGCTCGTCTTGAGGAAGTCAGCCTGCGCGTACTTCGGCGGGACTGGGACAGTGACTCGTTCGCCGCGATCCTCGGCACGCTGCAGCTCCCACGTGCGCTCCCAGGCGCGGAACTTCTCGAGCCCCGGCGCCTTGTAGCGCAGCGCAGCGAGCCCCGGCACAGCCTCAACCGCGAGAAGCTTCGCGACCTCGGCGGTGAGGTCATAGTCCTGCGACCCGGTGTGGATTATCAGCAGTTCACGGAATCGCTCGTCACGCCGTAGGTCGTCGGCCATCTGGGCCACGGAACGCACGACCGGTCGACTCGCCGAGTCGTGCCACAAGTCGGCGGTCTCGAGCAGGTCGAGGAGGGCCGTCTTCACGGCATCCGCGAGCAGTGTGTCCCAACTCGCGCCCGCCCAACGTCGCTTGTACTCAGGCTGCTCGAGCATGCGCAGGGAAGGGCTCGACGCCGTTGCTGCGAGCCGCCGCTCGGCAAGGTCGCGATACCACGCAGGCCAGTGCACTGGGAACTCGGTAAGCGGCGTGCGACCGTGACGCTCGAACCAGGCCGTCTCCGATGCCCCTGCTGCGACTTCACGGGCGAGGCGGATCTCGAAGATCCGCTCATTCGGCTCGACCGGAATCAACTCCGGTGGCTCAGGAGCGAGGTCTGCGTCGGCGAGTCCGTACGCGACGTAAATCCACCAATCGAGCTCCTCCTGAAGTGCGACCAGCTCACGTCCAAGGCGCAGCCACTCGGCCTTTGCATCTCGAAGCGCCGATGACCCCGGATCGGCGAAGAATTCGCTCGGCGTCACTTCGGCACGTGAGCGGGCCGTCTCGTCGACGCGACGGACGAGGTCGCGGGCGCGACGGACGGGTAACGGAAAGTCTTGGATCTGTCGGCCAGTGAATTCGTAGCGCCACTCCCAGGCTTCGGTACCGGACCCCTTCTCGTATCCTGTCTCCCGGAGCCAGAAGAGTCCAGTGGAGGAGTTGAGGACGCCGAGCAGGTCGTAGTGGTCCTCCTCGGTCGCACCCTCCGGCAGCTTGATCACCGGAGCTGAACGGTTGAACACCTTTCCACCCCGGTCGAGCACGAAGTGGTTGTGCGTCGCCACGAACGCGAACGTAATCGACATTGCTGACTGGACAGACCAGCGGGTGAACTGCATGTACTCGGACCAGCGGAGTCCGGCGTCAGCCATCACTCCTTGAAAAGTTGCCCGCTGGGCAAGGCTTGACTTCCAGGGCCAGAGAGCCTGATCAGCCGCATCGGTCGGTTTCAGGTCATCGGCGTAGGGGAAGAGGATCCGCTCCGTTCCGTAGTTAGACCAATCACGCACGGACTCGCCAATGACGATCGGCCTGAAGTAGTGGGCGATTCCCGCCTCGGCCGCCATGAGGCGGGGCCGCATGTACGCTTCGTCTGCGCCCACTCGAATCGACCCGCCAATCGGTACACCAAGCGCAGCTCTCAGTCGCTGGTTGGAAGCTGCCTCGATCCTGTCCTTTAGTTCACCGGCGCCTCCTCCGGAGAGCGACCACGGGAACGTCGCGTAAATGGCGCGCGGCATGTCGGCGACGGAGACGTAAGGGCCGTTGTAACCGGGTTGGTCGATGTGGTCGATGATGTCGCGCCAGACGAGCCCATCTGCGGCTACCGAAGGCTGGCCATTCTCAGATCGAACGCCCAAGACCGCTCTGAGCGTCGGGCCATGCGGTCGGCGAGGCCGGCCGACAAGGATGACGGTCGGCGTACCGTCAGAGTTGTGGCCGGGAATCCAAGCACGCGAGGTGTCGATAATGTGCGTCAGGTCGACCGGTTGTGGTCGGAGCGGGTCGGACCACATCTTTCCCGAAAGGAATCCCTCAACGAGAGTCTTTCCAAAGTCGCGTGTCATAAATGAGTTAGAAGTGATCTGTCCCACGTGACCAGCCCCGCTCCCGGCAACATCGCGCTTTGCGAGGCGGAACAACAGTTCGGCGAATGGGGCTGACAGTGCATAGGTGCCACTACAGGTTGAATACAAATCTCGGTAGCGCCGATTCAGCGCTCGGTCCTTCACCGTGATGTACGGCGGGTTAGCCACGACCACGTGGTACTGGCCTGGTCTGAGGATGTCAGCGTACTCGCGGAGATCCTCGGCGTCGTACTCGAAGTATTCGCCGTCGCCGAGGTCGAGTGTGGCACTCGGCGCGACACTCCCGAGCAGCGAGTCGCCGATCGCGAGATGGTAGCGGAAGGCCGGCGCAGCCGTGAGCGTGGGAATCCCAGCGGCCTTGATTGCCGCGACCGTAAGCCGGAACCGGGCGATAGCGATCGCGAAGGGGTTCAGGTCGACGCCATTGATCGAGTCGAGGGCTCGCTGTACCCGCTCGCCCTTGTCCACGCCGGGTGCCGCCTCAGCCCACACGGCGGTGAGCCGATCGAATGTACCGAGCAGGAAGTGGCCGGAGCCGCACGCCGGGTCGATCACTTTGAGCCCGGTGAGCCCGAACTCGGCGATCGCCGGGGTGAGCGTCTGGTCGAGGATGAACTCCTCGACGAAAATCGGGGTCTGCAGC
>NZ_JAYSJZ010000043.1:0-6884 GCF_043726815.1 Lacisediminihabitans sp. | reverse complement strand
GGGAGCAGGGAGCAGGGGAGCAGGGAGCCGGGAGCCGGGGTGCAGGGGAGCCGGGGTGCAGGGAGCCGGGAGCAGGGGAGGTGGGGGCGCCGGCGGCCGGGCGACGGGGCCCGCTTCCTGTGCACTCATCCGTCAGTAACTGCTCGCTGGGCGGCCTCAGGGAGCAGTTAGTGACGGTTGAGTGCAATTGGGTGGGGGTGGGGGTGGGGTTGGGGTTGGGGTTGGGAGCCGGGGGCCGGGGGCCGGGGAGGCCGGATACCCTCGAGAGATGCCTGAAGAGACCCCCGACCCGAGCGTCGAACTCACCACCCAGGGCGTCGGGCCCTGGAAGGGCGAGCCGCCGACCGAAGCGTTCTACGACCCGGAACTGCTCGCGAAGGGCGACTCACGCAACGTGATCGACCGGTACCGCTACTGGCGCATGGAGGCGATCGTCGCCGACCTCGACCTCACGCGGCATCCGTTCCACGTCGCCATCGAGAACTGGCAGCACGACATGAACATCGGCTCGATCGTGCGCAGCGCCAACGCGTTCGCCGCCGACACCGTGCACATCATTGGCCGCAAGCGCTGGAACAAGCGCGGCGCGATGGTCACCGACCGCTACCAGCACGTGCGCTACCACGCCGACGTCGCCGAGTTCGCGGGCTGGGCGCGGGATGCCGGGCTCGCGGTGATCGCGATCGACAACGTGCCGGGGTCGGTGATCATCGAGACCTTCGACTTTCCCGAGGCGTGCGTGCTGCTCTTCGGCCAGGAGGGACCCGGCCTCAGCGCGGAGGCGCTCGCCGCGGCCGGCTCCGTCGTGGAGATCAGCCAGTTCGGAAGCACCCGCAGCATCAACGCCTCCGCCGCGGCGGCCGTCGCGATGCACGCCTGGATCTCCCAGCACGTGACGTTCTAGGGAAGGCGAGCGGGCGCGCCCTACGCCCCGATCGGCGACGGACGCAGCTGCCGCAGGGTGCGGAAGCGGCCCTGCTTGCGCGCTCCGAGCACCGAGAGCGCGAGCGACCCGACGAACCAGGCGGCGAGGGGCAGGAAGGCCGACCAGAGGTCGCCGCCCGTTCCGCCGTACATGAGCTGCCGGATGCCATCGACGGCGTGACTCATCGGCAGGGCCTGGTGCAGCGCGGCGAGCGGTGCCGGCAGGGTCTGCCAGGGGAAGGTGCCGCCGGCGGTCACGAGCTGCACCACCATGAAGACGAGCGCGAGAAACTGGCCGACGCTGCCGAGAAGCACGTTGAGCGCGAGCACGATGGCGGCGAAGGTCATGGCGACGAAGGCCATGAAGGCGACCATGCCGACCGGGTTGGCCACCGGGAGGTGCAGCGCCAGGGTGACGAGCGCGAACAGCGCCACCATCTGCACGACGCCGAGCAGCGCCGGTGTGAGCCAGCCCGCGAGGGTCGTGCGGATGGGCCGGCGCACGGCCGTGAGCGCCCGGCGGGAGAGCGGCCGCACCAGCAGGAAGAGCGCGTAGATGCCGATCCAGGAGGCGAGGCTGAGGAAGAACGGCGCGAGACCCGCCCCGTAGTTCTTCGCCTGGGTGATGGCGTCCTGGTTGACCTGCACCGGGTTGGCGATGAGATTCGATGTGGCGGCCCGCTCCGCCGCGGTCGTCTGGGGAATCTTGCCCACGGCATCCGTGAGCGAGTCGCTCAGAGTCTTCGAGCCGGTGGCGAGTTGCCCGACCCCGGTGGAGAGATCGGATGCCCCGGTCGATGCCGACGCCGCCCCGGTGGCGAGGCTCGCGGCCCCGCCGGCCGCGGAGTGCACGGCGGAGGCGAGCGCGGGCGCCGAGGCGCTGAGGGTGGACGCCCCGGCCGCGACCTGGGCGGCTCCGGCGGCGGCAGCGGGCAGACCTGTCGGCGCGGCGAGGCCGCCCGCGTAGGCGTTGGCCGTACCCACCGGCGTTCCGAGCGCCTGGATGTCGGCGAGAACGCGCGGGTCGAGAACGGCCCCGGGCACCTGGGCATCGGCGACCAGCTTGGCGTACGCGGTCTGGGCGGCCGAGGTGTTGCTGGCGAGGGTTCCGGCGGTGGAGGAGGCCGTGGACAGCTTCCCGGCGAGGCTCGACGCGCCGGCGCTCAGTTGTGCAGCCGACGACGGGAGCGCCGCGGTCTTCGCATCCAGCTGGTGAAGGCCGGTCGAGAGCTTCGCCGCCCCGGTCGAGAGCGTGGCGCTGCCCGAGGCGAGGGATGACGCCCCGGCCGCAGCGGTGGCGGCGCCCGACGCGAGGGACACGGCACCGTCATCCGCCTTCACGAGCCCGTCCCGGATGGAGCCGACGGCGTTGAGGAGGGTGATCGAGGCCTCGGAGCCCACCTGCTTGGCGATCTCTACCCGCACCGCCTCGGCCGCCTGCTTGGCGATGGTGGTGCTGAGGTAGCTGTTGGTGTCGTCGGTGGTGAGCTTCAGCGCCGCCGAGACCGGCTCGTCGCCGGACGAGGAGGCGAGTCGCGTCGAGAAGTCGGCGGGAAAGGTGAGGCCGAAGTCGTAGGTGCCGTCCTTCACGCCCGTCGCGGCCTGGGCGCTCGACACCTCGACCCAGCCGAACTTCTTGCCGTCGAGGAGGCTCGTGGCGGCCTTGCGGCCGTAGTTGGTGGGGGTGCCGTCGACGGTGGTTCCGGTGTCCTGCACAACGAGAGCGGCCGGCACCTTGTCGAGATTGGAGTACGGATCCTGGTTGCCCCAGAGGTAGAGGCCGCCGTAGACGAGAGGCACGGTCATCAGCGCGACGAGTGCGGCGATGCCGATGCGGCTGGCGGTGAGGCGGGCGAACTCCGCGCGAACGAGTGTGGGGATGGTCATGAGAGAGGGCTTTCGATGGTGCTCGGGTCGGTGGCGCCGAGCCGGAAGAGGATGTCGGCGGTGGCCTGGTCTGTCACGATGCTGACGGTGACGCCCCTGGCGGCGATCTCGGCGAGCGGACCGTACCAGCCGGAGGGCTCGCCGCCGTGGCGCTCCGGGGAGGTCACGACGATCGCGGTGACTCCCGGACGCAGCACGGCGAGCTCGCTGAAGAGCCGGATGCGGGCGGCGGAGGGAAGCGCCCGAACCGGAAGCTTCGCGTAATCGAGGAGCCCATGATCGCTGAGAAACCTCCGCGCGTGCCGCCGCGAGCTGGGCGCTGAGGCGAACGCGAGTTCCTCGGCCACGATCGTGGTGAGCGCGATGTCCGCGCCGGGCTCGGCCACGACCGGGGTGTCCACGAGGGCGCTGCCCCGTCGGAGCCGGTCGCCGTGCTCGGCGCCGTGCACGAGCACGCGACCGGAGTCCGGGCGGATCCGGCCGGCGAGGAGCAGCGAGACGAGCATGGGGCGCTCGTCGGATTCGACGGGGATGGCGTTCGGCACACCGGGGGCGACGGCGAGACTGAGCGGCGGCACGGCCGCGCCGAGGCCGGTGCCGATCGCGGCCTGATCGAGGGCGATGATCATCGGTCGGCGTCCTTCCACTGGAGGTCGGGCCGCTCGTCGATGAAGCTCCCGGCCTCGCGCCAGCCGAGGCCGACCGCACCGAGGGTCATCAGAATCACGAGCCGGTGGCCCTCTTCGGCGGGAAGCGGAGTGCGCGCGGCTTCTTCGAGCACGCCGAGGGCGGCGTCCTCCACGAGCCGGGCGAGCAGGTCGACGGGCACGTCCTGGCGAATGGAGCCGTCGGCGCGCCCGTCGGCGATCGCCTCGCGCACGCTGGAGCGCACCGAGCGCAGGGCCGTGCCGGTATCCGAGGCGAGCGGGCCGCGCACGGCGAGCACGGCCATGACACGCACACTCTCCACCTCGTGCCACAGGCGTGACGCGATGAGCGCGAGCCGGGTGAGCGGATCCGGGTGGGTCACGGTGTCGAGGGCGCTGGCCACCCGGAGCGCGCCGAGGCTGACCAGTTCGCGCAGCAGGTCGTCGCGGTTGGCGAAGTGGGCATAGATGGATCGGCGGCTGAGGCCGGACGCGGCGGCGATCGCCTCCAGGGGGGCCTTGGGGTCGCGGTTGAGCACGATCTTGGCCGCGGCGAGGATCGCCTCGCGGTTTTCGGTGGCGTCGCGGCGGGGCGCGCGGGCGGCAGGAGTTGTGGACACGAGAGGCAAGTCTAATAACTTTCACAACAGTGTGCAAGTTAGTGTGCGACCCGGTTGAGCGTGGAGTCGCCGGGGGACGGCGGCGCGCTCGGTAGAATGGGGTGTAATTCCCACCAAACTGAGAAGGACCCCCTCGTGCCAGCAATCGTGATCATCGGAGCCCAGTGGGGCGACGAGGGCAAGGGCAAGGCGACCGACCTGCTCGGAAGCCGCATCGACTACGTCGTCAAATTCAACGGCGGCAACAACGCCGGTCACACCGTCGTGATCGGCAACCAGAAGTACGCCCTGCACCTCCTGCCGTCCGGAATCCTCACCGAGGGAGTCATCCCGGTGATCTCCAACGGCGTGGTGATCGACATCGAGGTGCTGTTCCACGAACTCGAGGCGCTGACCGCGCGTGGGGTGGATGTCTCGAGGCTGCGGGTGAGCGCCAACGCGCACATCATCACCCACTACCACCGCACCCTCGACAAGGTCACCGAGCGATTCCTCGGCAAGAAGCAAATCGGAACCACCGGCCGCGGAATCGGACCGGCATACGCCGACAAGATCAACCGGGTGGGCATCCGCATCCAGGACCTCTTCGACGAGAACATCCTGCGCCCGAAGGTGGAGGGCGCCCTCGAGCAGAAGAATCACCTGCTCGTGAAGATCTACAACCGTCGCGCGATCGGGGCGGACGAGGTCGTCGCCGACCTGCTGTCGTACGCGGAACGCCTGCGGCCGATGGTGGCCGACACGGGACTGGTGCTCAACCAGGCGCTCGATGCCGGCAAGACGGTGCTGTTCGAGGGTGGCCAGGCCACGATGCTCGACGTCGACCACGGCACATATCCGTTCGTGACCTCCTCCAACGCCACGAGCGGCGGCGCCGCGACCGGCTCCGGGGTCGCCCCGAACCGCATGGAGCGGGTCATCGCGGTGGTCAAGGCCTACACGACCCGCGTGGGTTCCGGCCCCTTCCCCACCGAGTTGCACGACGAATCCGGAGAGTTCCTCCGCTCGCATGGCTTCGAGTGGGGCACCACCACCGGACGCCCGCGGCGATGCGGGTGGTATGACGCCCCCGTGGCCCGGTACTCCGCGCGCATCAACGGGGTCACCGACTTCGTACTCACCAAACTCGACGTGCTCACCGGGCTCGACAGGATCCCGGTCTGCGTGGCCTACGACGTGGACGGTGTGCGGGTCGAGGAGGTCCCCGTCTCCCAGTCGGACTTCCACCACGCCGTGCCGATCTATGAAGAGTTCCCGGGGTGGACCGAAGACATCACCGGCGCGCGCACATTCGACGAATTGCCGGAAAATGCGCGCGGGTACGTGCTCGCTCTGGAGAAGATGAGTGGTGCACGAATTTCGGCCATCGGAGTCGGTCCCGACCGCGAGGCGATCGTGGTGCGCCACGACCTTCTGGGCTGATCGGTGAGCGTAGATCCTGCGATCGAACGGGCTCCGTTCGGCCGTCGGCTCCTGCGCCTCTGCCTTGGCGTGATTCGACCGCTCATGGCATTCAACTTCGTGGCCGGGGCTCCGACCCGGATGTCGGCCGGCGTGCCGGATGACGCCTCCCATGGCCTCATCGAGGGCCCGCGGATGCTTCATATCCTTGTCGTCGGAGGCCTCAGCGGATCCTCGGTCGGGGTGCGCAGCTACGAGCTCGGCGTCGCCCACCAGTTCGCCAAGAGCCTCGCCCGCAGCACCGGCCGCGGGGTCGAGTGGGAGAGCCTCGCCAACGCACGACCTCGGCTCGCGGCCACGGCAACGGCGGTGCGCGGGCTCGACGGACTGGGCAGTTTCGACTTCATCGTGCTCTCGCCCGGCACCACGGACGTGCTTTCCTTCGCCTCCCTTCGGCTGTGGCGGGAGGAACTCGAGCGCCTCCTCGCCTTCCTCGCGGAGAAGACCTCTCCGAGGGCGCTGATCGTGGTCACGCGAATCCCCGACGTCTCGAAGTACGTGCAGGTGGGCCCAGTGATCAGCAGCATCCTGAGAGACGACTCCCACCGGTTCTCGGCCGTCGCCGCAAATGCCTGTGCCCGCGCACCGACGACGAGATTCGTGGAGATGCCGCCGGTGGAGACGTCGGACTTCGTCGACGACGCCTTCAGCTACGCCACCCTCTATCGTCGCTGGGGCGCTTTCCTCTCCACGATTGCGACGACGCACCTGGGGTGAGCGGATGCCGCGGCGTCGACCGTCGCCACCGCGGGACGGTCCGACGACGCTGTAGCCCTCGGGGAGCGGCGCGCGCCCGGTGAGGGCGAGTAGCACGTCTTCGCCGGATCCCCGTCGTGCGGCCACCGCCGCGGCGAGAGTGACGGCGTCTTCCACGGAAGGCTGCGGCAGGGTGTGGGGGAGCCCCGTGGCCCGCGAGAGGTCGATCGTGTGCACCACGAGCTCGAAGACCCGGGTGCGCAGGTATTCGCTGAGCCGGATGCCCATCCCGCCGATCGACACGATGCGGTTCGCCGGCTGGGACTCGATCGCCGCGGCCGCGCGGGCGAGTGCCGCGGAGACCTGGGCGACCGGGTCGTCACCCAGCCATTCGCCGGCCTCGACGCCGCGGGCGGCGACCGCCGCGTCATCCGTGAAGCTCAGGTACACGGTGGAGTAGTACGCCTCCGCGGTGGCGATCGTCACGTCGCCGGGCTCCTCCTGGGAGAGATAGTTCTCCACGGTGAGGATCGCGCGGGCGGTGTGCCCGGCGAGGCTGCGAACGCTCCACGACCCGAGGCCGGGTGCCGCCCATTGATCGTCGCGGATCTCGCCGAGAAGGCGCACATAGGCCGTGGCCGAACTCAGG
>NZ_JAYSJZ010000042.1:0-4629 GCF_043726815.1 Lacisediminihabitans sp. | reverse complement strand
CGCTGACGCGCGTTCTGAGCTGCCCCGGAGAGTCACGACAGGCCAACTCAACCAACCTCAGGGTGATTCCACCCTGATCGACGGCTCGCCATCCGCCGGCACAATCGCGGCCTCCAGCCCGGAGGCGAGAATCCGCTCCGCGATCGCCCTGGTTGTGCCTACGATCGTCGAGTCGAAGTCGATCTCGGAGGCGGCGAACCAGCTGCGGTCGTCCGGCCAGGCGAGGTTGACGGTCTCCGGCCAGAAGTACGCCCAGCCGCTGCTGCGACGCCACTCGCAATCCTGGAACACCGAGAGTTTCCCGGCGAACAGAGCGTACTCGCGGCCGGGCAGTACGAGCAGCGGAGCCGCACGCACATCCGCGTCGAACGAGGTCAGTGCGCCGTCGGCGAGCCCGTGCGAGTCGTCGGGCGCGGCATCTCCCGCGCTCAGGAACGCGATACTGGAAGGCTCCGTGCCCGGCGTCGCGATACTGCCGTACCCCGTCCAGAGCCCGACGGTGATGTCCGCGTCACCCCCGATCGCGCGCGAGAGTAGCGCCCACCCCGCTTCCCCGAGCGACCCCTGCAGCGGCTCGTCGTCGGCCGCGCCTCGAATGCTCTCCCACTGGGCGAGCGGATGCCACGGCGCCCCCGACTCCGCGCACACCGCCGCCCACCGCCGCGAGCCGCCCCGCCCGTCGTTCACCGGGTGGAACACGCGCACGTAGCACTCGAAACCGGCCGGCACGACGCCCGTGACCGTGCCCCGACCGCCGGTGAGGCGAGGGGCGATCCAGGAGCCGCGCGCGACATCCGTGGTGTGCTCGAACCGCGCCACGCTGCCCCCTTCGGCCGAAACTAGTCCGCGTTCTTGGCCGTCAACGCCACGTAAAGCGCGATCGTGGTCGCGCCCACGACGAGCGCGATGTCGGCGATGTTGCCGATGAAGAAGTTGCCGTAGTTGATGAAGTCGACAACATGGCCGCGCGCGAAGCCCGGCTCGCGGAAGAGGCGGTCGCCGAGGTGCGTGATCGCTCCACCGAGCAGCAGGCCGAGGGCGATCGCCTGTACAACCGAGGAGACCCGCAGCGAGTACCAGGCGATGCCGACCACGGCCACAGCCGCGATGATTGCGAAGACCCAGGTAAACCCCTCGCCGATCGAGAACGCGGCGCCCGGGTTGTAGGTGAGCTGGAACGTGATGACGTCGCCGATCACGGGGATGACTTCGCCCGTGGAGAGGTTGGCCACCGCCCACGCCTTGCTCAGCTGGTCAGCGAGCACCACCACGATCGCAAGCACGGCGACCCCCATGATCAGTCGCGTGTTGCGCGCGGGTTTCGCGGCCGGCTTCACTGGCGGGCTGCGGGCTGCTCAGGGGTGGAGGTCATGCTCACATTCTCACCCGTGGGCCTCGGCCGCGACGAATTGGCGGCCGTACCCCGCGAAGCAACCGCACCCGCACCGCAGAGCGGCGGGCACTACTCGGCGGCGCGACGGCCGCGGCCGAACACTGCGGCCATCTCGAACTCGACGGGCACCATTGCGCGGAGGGCGTCGTCCACTGCGCGGCGCACCTCGGGCGCGGCCACCGCCAGCGCGACGCCGAAGGGGGTGCCAGCGATGCCCGCGACCGCGTCGTCGAGGGAGGCGAAGCGCACCGGCATCCGCTCGACCGTCGTCTCGACGTCTACGAGACCCGCGGCGGTGAGGGCGGCGGCCACCTCGGCCTCGCTCATGAAAAGCTTCGAGTTGTCGAGCATGCGGTCGAGCACGCCTTCGACGCCCACCGAGCGCACTGCGTCCGCATAGCTGTCGAACGGCTCATGGCGCTGCCCCGAGACCCACACCGCGACTCCGGCGACCCCGCCCGGGCGCAGCACGCGCGCCATCTCCCGCGCCGCCTGCGCGCGGTCGGGGATGAAAGGGAAACCCTGCTGGCACAGCACGACGTCGAAGGAGGCGTCGGCGAGGGCGAGTTCGGTGGCCGAACAGACGAGCGTCGTGATCGCGGCGCCAGCGGCATCCGCCTGCTCCTGCACGTGCTCGAGCATCGGCGCGCTCACGTCGCTCGCGATCACCGAGCCGGCCGCACCGACAATGGATGCCGCGGCACGCGACACCGCGCCCGTGCCGGCCGCCACGTCGAGCACGCTCTGCCCGGCCGCGACGCCCACGTAGTCGGTGAGGCGCAGCGCCCACGGCTCGAAGATCACGGGTTGCAGGCGCTGCAGGTAGTTCGCCGAGACCGAGTCTGCTTCGAATGCGCGTCGTTCGCCTGCGTTGCTTCCCGTTGGGGTGCTTCCGGCTGAGGTCATACGCGCGACCCTAGAGCATCGCCATGACGGTTCCCGGATCGGCGAGCATCGAGCCCACGTCGACGAGGAAGCGCGAGCCCTGCTCACCGTCTACGAGCCGGTGGTCGAACGAGAGGCTCAGGGTCATCACGTCGCGCAGCGCGATCTCGCCGTGGTGCTCCCACGGCAGACGGCGCACGGCGCCCATCGCGAGGATCGCCGCCTCGCCCGGGTTGAGGATGGGCGTGCCGGCGTCTACCCCGAACACCCCGACGTTCGTGATCGAGATCGTGCCACCCGAGAGGGCGGCCCGGGCGGTATCACCCCCGCGCGCCGTCTCGGCGAGGGCCGTGATGGCATCCGTGAGGTCGACGAGCGAGAGCGAATCGGCGTCGCGGATGTTCGGCACCATGAGCCCACGCGGCGTCGCGACCGCGATCCCCAGGTTCACATGCCCGAACTGCACGATCTCGCCGGCGGCTTCGTCCCAGCGGGAATTGACCTCGGGGGTGCGTTTCGCGGCGATGCACATCGCCTTCGCAATCAACGCGAGCATCGTGAGCCGGTGCTCGCGGAACTCCCGCGACTCCCGCAGCCGGCCAAGCAACTCACTCGTGGGGGTCACGTCGATCGTGAGAAACTCGGTGACGTGCGGCGCGGTGAACGCGCTCGACACCATCGCCGCCGCGGTCGCCTTGCGAACGCCCTTAATCGGTACGCGCGACTCTCCCCCGCTGGCCGAGGTTGTCGAGCCCCGCCCGCTGGTCGAGCGTGTCGAGACCGCCGCCGCTTGCACGTCGTCGCGAGTGACGAGCCCACCCTCCCCGGTGCCCACCACCCGCTCAAGGTCGACGCCGAGGTCCTGGGCGAGCTTGCGCACGGGCGGGGTAGACATGGGGCGCTCGGCCACAGTAGCGGGCTCGACCACCGAAATGGTCTCGACAAGCTCGACCACCGCCGGGGCCGCGCCGCGCTTCTTGCGCTGCGGGGTGCCGGTGTCCTCGACCACGGGGCCGTAGCCGACGAGCACGGGCGTGCGTTCAACGGGAGCACCGTCAAACTCCACCTCAAAGGCCGCGATGAGCGCGCCGACGAGCACCGTCGCCCCCTCCTCGGCGTAGAGCCTGCTCACTACGCCTGCGAAGGGCGACGGCAGTTGCACGATCGCCTTCGCCGTCTCCACCTCCGCGATCGGCTGGTTGAGTTCGACCGTGTCACCAACGGCGACGTGCCAGGAGACGAGCTCAGACTCGGTGAGTCCCTCGCCGAGGTCGGGCAGGGCGAATTCCCTCGTAACGGTCATGATGCCACCCATCCGGTGAGCGAGTTCTCGCGACCCATGACGCGGTCCACCGCGTCGAGGATGCGGTCGAGGTCGGGCAGAAAGTGCTCCTCGAGTTTGGCCGCCGGGTACGGGGTGTCGAATCCCGTCACACGCGCCGGGGCGGCCTCGAGGAAGAAGAAGCAGCGGTCGGTGATGCTCGCGGCGATCTCCGCTCCGAGCCCGCCGGACTGCGCGGCCTCGTGGGTGATCACGAGCCGGCCGGTGCGTCGTACGGAGGCCTCGACGGTCGGGAAGTCGATCGGCGAGAGCGAGCGCAAGTCGATCACCTCCACGGAGACGCCGTCGGCGGCGGCGGCCGCGGCGGCGTCCAGCGCGGTCTGCACGAGCGGGCCGTAGGCCACGAGCGTGACGTCGGTGCCGGGGCGAGCGACACGCGCGGAGGTCATCGGGAGGGTCGCGGCATTTTCGTCGACGTCGCCCTTGGTCCAGTAGCGGCGCTTGGGTTCGAAGAACAGCACGGGGTCGTCGCAGGCGATCGCCTCGCGGATCATCGAGTGGGCATCCTGCGGGCTTGAGCACGTCACCACGCGCAGCCCGGCGGTGTGCGCGAAGTACGCCTCAGGCGACTCGGAGTGGTGCTCGACGGCGCCGATGCCCCCACCGTACGGAACCCGGATGGTCAGCGGCATCCGCACCGCGCCGCCCGTGCGGTAGTGCAGCTTCGCCACTTGCGCGACGATCTGGTCGAAGGCGGGGTAGATGAAGCCGTCGAATTGGATCTCACACACCGGGCGGTAGCCGCGGAAGGCGAGACCGACCGCCGTGCCGATGATGCCCGACTCGGCGAGCGGGGTGTCCATGACGCGGCTCGCGCCGAACGCGGCCTGCAACCCGTCGGTGACGCGGAACACGCCGCCGAGCTTGCCGATGTCTTCGCCGAGCAGCACGACCTTGCCGTCGTCGGCGAGAGCACGGCGCAGGCCCGAGCCGATGGCCTTTGCGAGAGTGAGCTCGGTCATTCCATGCTTCTCAGGTAGGCGGCGTACTGGCTCTTCTGGCGGGCGAG